>DATGRU010000139.1:0-6842 GCA_035303295.1 Paenalcaligenes sp. | reverse complement strand
GCTTCAAACTCGTAATCAATTTCGAGTTCTTCATTGGCCTCTTCCTGCTCAGCGTTCGAAGCAGAAATACGCAGCTGGTGATCGCCTAACTGCACGCGTACACCACGCAGTTTGTCGGTAGTAAGAATAGCAGCACGTTGCAAGCTGCCCTGTAAGGCTTCCCGGTTAATGAGGAAGTGGCGGGTATAAGAAGTAGGAATCACCCGCGTAAAGTCGGGGAATTTACCCTCAACCAATTTGGAGATCAGCTCTACATTATCAAACTGAAAGCGCACTTGCCCAGAGGCCACGCCAATTTGTACTTCGTCATCCACTTCGCCTAACAAGCGCTGCATTTCCAGCACCGTTTTACGTGGCACGATCACGTCGTGACGCGATTCGATACCTTCGATTTCTGTACCATTATGCGCTAGTCGGTGGCCATCGGTAGCAACCGTACGTACCCAACCCGGCTCGAACACAAACAACATGCCATTCAAATAATAACGAATGTCTTGTTGAGCCATGGCAAAGTGCACCGTGTTAAACAAATGCTTCAGTGTTTTTTGCACCAAGGAAAGCGACACATTCCACGTTTCAGGTAGCGCCAGCGTGGGGAACTCGGTCGCATCTAAGGTTTGCAGTGCAAAACGGCTACGCCCTGACTGCACGATTAATTTGTTGTCCACCAAGCTTAGGGTGACATCACCCACATCGGGCAAGGCGCGCAGAATATCCAGCAATTTACGTGCAGCCACCGTGGTGGAAACGTTTGCATCACCCACCCCAAATTCAGCATGAGTCGTAATTTGTACTTCCAGATCAGTTGCAATAAACGAGACCTTGGAACCTTCTTTACGAAGCAAAATATTGGCCAGTATCGGTAATGTATGCCTACGCTCTACTATACCCACAACAGTCGATAGCGGCTTTAACAGCGCGTCACGAGTGGCTTGTACAATTTGCATGGTCATCCTTTCAGGGTTTGTTCAAGTACATGTAAAGAATGGTTGAGCTCGGTTTGTTTGCTACGAGCTTCCGTTATTTTTCGCACTGCATGTAATACCGTCGTGTGATCACGACCACCAAACAAATCACCAATTTCAGGCAAGCTTTTTTGCGTAAGCTCTTTCGCCAAATACATGGCAATTTGTCTGGGTAAAGCAATATTGGCTGGACGGCGTTTTGAATACATATCCGCCACTTTGATTTTATAAAAATCAGCCACTGTTTTTTGTATATTCTCGACCGTAATTTGCCCGTTCGACACCGACAACAAGTCTTTTAACGCATCTTTACACACTTCCACGGTTAACACATCACGACCATGGAACCGTGCATAGGCCGATACCTTACGCAACGCACCTTCAAGTTCACGCACATTACTGCGTAAATGCTTAGCAATAAAGAAAGCCACCTCTTCAGGCATCACAATGCCTTCGGTTTGCGCTTTACGTAGCAAAATCGCCACCCGCATCTCTAATTCGGGAGGCTCAATAGCCACTGTTAAACCCGAATCAAAGCGCGAAATTAATCGACTATCGATATTCGCCAGTTCTTTAGGATAGGTATCTGACGTGATGATGATTTGCTTACGCTGGGCTACCATCGCTTCAAACGCGTAGAAGAACTCTTCCTGCGTACGGTTCTTGCCGGCAAAAAACTGAATATCATCAATTAACAGTAGATCGAGCGAATGGTAATAACGTTTAAATTCGTCAAACGCCTTGCGTTGATACGCTTTCACCACATCAGACACGTATTGGTCAGCATGCACATACCGCACGCGTACCCCGTTACCGTTTGCCAGCAGAGCATTACCAATGGCGTGGATAAGGTGGGTTTTACCTAAACCTACGCCCCCGTACAAAAACAGCGGGTTATAGGAAATACCAGGGTTTTCAGCCACCTGCAGCGCTGCGGCTCGGGCGAGCTGGTTAGCCTTACCCGTTACGAAATTATCAAAAGTTAGTTCGGCATTTAAGCGCGAACGATCATGCAGGGCTTCATTGGTTGCCGTGGCGACGGCCGCCGCTGGCGAACTTACCGCAGGCTGCGTTGAGGCCTCGGCACTGTTGTTAACAGACGTCGCTGCGGGGCGCGCGGGAGCGCGCACCGTTACCGCAGGTTGAGGGGCTGCTGTGGGAGCCGCTAGCTCGAAGGCCACTTCAACCGGACGACTAAACCAATCGCTCGCCAAATCTTGGATGCGAGGCCCGAAGTTCTTTCGCGCCCAATCCAGCTTAAAGCGATTCGGCGCAGACAGGCGCAACACGCCCTGCCCCTCGTCGTACGCTAAAGGAACGAGTGGGCGAATCCAGGCGCTGATCTGTTGAGGTGGAAGTTCCTGCTCAAGTACTTGAACGCAAGATTGCCAAAATTCTTTCATTTTCTTCACTTCAGTAAACCTCGATTCTACCCTGTGACGGCATAAGTTATCCACAGGCAATCGAGATAAAATCGTGCTAAGGGTACCTAAACAATTGACTAAACTCAAAATTTTTGATGAAATGGTGAGCTTTTCAAGAATTTCAGTTGCCAGAATCTGGCCCTTACACGTTTTTAGGGGTGGAATTAACAGCGTCTTCTGGCGGCACTTTTATATTTGTGGATAACCATGAAGCGCACTTATCAACCTTCCGTAACTCGTCGTAAACGTACACACGGCTTTCGTGTACGCATGAAAACTCGCAGCGGTCGTGCTGTGCTCAACGCTCGTCGTGCAAAAGGACGCAAGCGTTTAGCGGTTTAATTATCGAGCACTGGCTGGTACCTTATGCGTAAGACTTTCCCAGCCACTTCACGATTAAAACGCCCCTCCGAGTATGTTCAGGCTTTAAAAGGCCGGCGCATATCCAGAGGGGTTTTGTTCGTTGTAAATACTCCACGTGCAGCGTCTGACGTTTCACCACCTGCACAAGCTCGTTTAGGTCTTATTGTTCCTAAACGACTTGCCCCGCGTGCCGTCACTCGTAATCAAATAAAACGGATTCTACGAGAGGTCTTTCGCTTGCAGCGCCATGAACTTCCAGCGCGCGATTACGTCTTTCGATTACAAAGCAAGGTTCCCGACATTTCGCTTACCCAACTTAAACAGCTGGTACGTAGCGAAGCGTTAGAACACATGCACCGTATACGACAATGATTCGAAAACTGCTCATTGCTCCAATACGTTTTTACCAGTATGTAATCAGCCCGTGGTTAGGCCGTAATTGTCGTTACACCCCCAGTTGCTCGGCGTATGCCATTGAAGCCATTACCGTACACGGAGCAATGAAGGGGTTGTGGCTGGGTACCAAGCGTATCTGCCGCTGTCACCCATGGGGTAGTAGCGGCTATGATCCGGTGCCTGCGAAACAGGGGACAACGCCGCCAACAGAATGTGAACACTGCCATTCCAAGGCGCCATCTGACTCTAATCAACGCAGCAAACCCTAACACTCACACACCAATTACGCATTATTTATACTGACACGCTCGGTGTTTACACGCAAATTGCCAGTAAAGCGGCTAGCTGCGTTAAACTCCTAAGCTTTTGCTCAGCTTCATATTTGTGAAACAGGCGCTATGGACATTCGACGCACCATCCTCTGGATGATTTTTTCTTTCTCGCTTCTGCTGTTATGGAGCAATTGGCAAGAGTACAACGGCAAACCTTCTCTGTTTGCATCCGGCTCTGCCAGCCAAAACACCGAAGTCAGTGCTAACGGTACACCTACCGCTAGTAACAACGATACCCCCGCCGCCGATGGCAGCATTCCTAGTGGTGTAGCCACCGCTTCCAGTGCGCCGTCTGAATTGCCGGCCAGCACCCCCGCTTCCAGCGAATCTGAAATCATTCAGATTGAAACCGATGTATACCGCCTAAGTTTTGACACCATTGGCGCGCAATTGGTTAAAGCCGAGCTGCTGAACTACGCATCACCTACCGATCGTTCCGAATCCATGGTGCTGCTGGATCAATCACCCGATTCAGTATATGTGGCCCAAAGCGGTGTAGTCGGCGCGCCTGCCGGTCAAAGCTTCCCCACACACCTTACTCCTTTTGCGTTGGTATCCTCCGAGCGTAGCCTTACAGGCGACACGCTGGATGTTGTGTTTGAAGCCACTTCTGGCGATGTACGTGTTATCAAAACCTACCGCCTAAGCCGTGGTAGTTACGACATTCAAGTACGTCACGATATCCACAACCTTAGTGGCGACACCATTAGCCCATCGGTGTACTTCCAGCTAACACGCGACGGTAATAATCCTCCAGATTCCTCACGCCTGTACCGTACCTTTACCGGTCCAGTGGTGTATTCCGAGCAAGACAAGTTCCAAAAAATCTCCTTCTCCGATATCGAGAAGAACAAAGCCTCTTATACCCGTCAAGCCGATAACGGCTGGATTGGTATGGCACAGCATTACTTTGCTACCGCTTGGGTTCCCAAGCAGGGCGTAAGCCGCAACAATGAAATTTTGCGTGTTAACGACAACTTGTACGCTGCACGTACCATCGAAGCCGTGGGCCTCATCGGCGCTGGCGAACATCAGGTCATTGATGCCAACCTGTGGGTAGGCCCACAAGATCAAAAAGCCATGAGCGAAGTTGCCAAGGGCTTAGATCTGGTTGTGGATTACGGCTGGTTCACCATTCTGTCTAAACCGCTCTACATCATTTTGTCATGGTTACACGGCCTCATCGGTAACTGGGGCTGGGCCATTGTGGTCGTTACCCTGCTGATCAAACTGGTGTTCTTCCCGCTGTCTGCTGCCAGCTATCGTTCGATGGCTAAAATGAAGCAGGTCACACCGCGTATGCAGGCCTTGCGTGAGAAATTTGGCGACGATAAAGCCAAGCTGAACGCGGCCATGATGGAAATGTACCGCACCGAGAAGATCAACCCATTGGGTGGTTGTTTACCCATGTTGGTACAAATTCCGGTATTTATTGCGCTGTACTGGGTATTGCTGGGTAGCGTGGAAATGCGTGGTGCACCATGGATTCTGTGGGTACAAGACTTATCCGCACGTGACCCATGGTTTATCTTGCCAGCACTCATGATGCTGACCATGTTCCTGCAAATTAAGCTGAACCCCACACCTCCTGATCCCATGCAGGCACGCATCATGATGCTTATGCCGATTGTATTCGGGGGTATGATGTTCTTCTTCCCTGCTGGTCTGGTGCTGTACTGGGTTGTGAACAACGCTTTGTCAATTGCACAGCAACAGTACATTACCTCTAAACTCAACCGCGAGGCTGCAGCCAAAGCCATTGGTTAAGTTTACGTAAGGCGGGACACTCTCCCGCCTATAAAACCTAAAAAACCTGAGCACGGCATCTTCCGAGCTCAGGTTTTTTTACGTAGTAAAACAGCTGCTCAACAAGCTAAAAGCGCCTAAGCGTGTGTCTTACAAGCACGCTGTAGCCTTATACAGGCACTTCAATGCAGTCCCTATTACAATCAGCAGTATCTTTCTCTTTAGCCCGTTAGACCTTCTTCATGAGCCATTTAAACACCGACCCTATTGTTGCCATCGCCACCGCTCCCGGACGCGGCGGAATTGGCATTGTCCGCGTTTCCGGCCCTCAGCTCGAACCGTTGATCACCAAGCTGTTCAACACGGCCCTTACTCCTCGGCATGCTCATTACCTACCTTTTAACGACGCAGAAGGCCAAGCTATTGACGAAGGCTTAGCGCTGTACTTCAAAGGCCCCCATTCTTACACCGGCGAAGATGTGCTTGAGCTACAAGGCCATGGCGGGCCTGCAGTATTAAAACGGTTGTTAAATCGTTGCCTAGAACTCGGGCAAGACATGCGCTTACGACTGGCCGCCCCCGGCGAGTTTACCCAGCGTGCCTACCTTAACGATCGCCTTGATCTGGCACAGGCCGAAGCCGTTGCCGACTTAATTGATGCCTCGTCTACGGCTGCTGCAAAAAGCGCTATGGCATCATTAAGCGGTGCCTTCTCGGAACGGGTGAATCAGCTAGCCGACGACATTATCCATTTACGAATGTTGGTGGAAGCCACGCTGGATTTTCCAGAAGAGGAAATCGACTTTCTGGAAAAATACCAAGCCACCGATACCCTACAAAACATTCGTAACGAATTAGCGACTATTTTGCAGCAAGCCCGTCAGGGTATGGTGCTACGCGAAGGCTTACATGTAGTGCTAGCTGGACAACCGAATGTGGGTAAGTCCAGCTTATTAAACGCCTTGGCGGGGGACGATATCGCCATCGTTACCGACATTGCAGGCACCACCCGTGACCGCGTCACACAACTGATACACATCGATGGCGTCCCCATTCACATTGTGGATACCGCAGGTTTACGTGAAACCGATGACACTGTGGAAAGTATTGGTATTGCCCGAAGCTGGGAAGAAATCGCCAAAGCCAATGTGATTTTGCACCTACACGATGCACGCCGCCCTGATGACGAGCTCGACAGCGCTATTACTGCTCGCCTTCCCACTGATACTCCTACGCTGGTTGTGCATAACAAATGCGATTTACTGGCCACCATCCCCGAATCGGACACCAGTTCACCACTGCAACAAACACTCTACGTCTCAGCCAAAACGGGCATTGGCTTAGATACTTTACGTCAAAGCCTACTGCACATTGCTGGCTGGAACTCCAGTGGTGAATCCCCATGGCTAGCTCGCGAGCGCCACGTACAAGCTCTAAACATTACCGACGAACACTTAGATTTAGCCGCAGCCCACGCAGCCCAAAGCGATCAAGTGCTCGACTTATTTGCTGAAGAACTACGTCTGGCTCACGAGGCCCTATGTTCCATTACCGGTGTATTCACCAGCGACGACCTACTGGGCGAGATTTTTTCCAGTTTTTGTATTGGTAAATAA
>DATGRU010000138.1:0-9837 GCA_035303295.1 Paenalcaligenes sp. | reverse complement strand
CCAAACACTGAACGACATTAACGAGCATTTGCAAAAAGTGGCCGCAGCATCGGGTGCAGCGTGCCAAGCCTTCCAAAGTAATCACGAAGGTGAGCTGGTCGACCACATACAGGCTGCCGCTCAGAATGGCACTGACTACATTATTATTAACGCAGGGGCTTATACGCATACCAGCGTGGCTATCCGTGATGCGTTAGCAGCGGTGCGCATTCCTTTCGTGGAAGTACACCTTTCAAATGTATATCAGCGGGAAACTTTTCGTCATCACTCCTATTTGTCGGCAAATGCGAAGGGCGTTATTGTTGGCTTGGGTGCTTACGGCTACGAGGCAGCATTGCGTTTTGCCTTAGCACAATAAGTGTTGCAATACGTGTTCCCGGTTTAACCACTTTTCTTTACAGCGCTGATTCTATCTATCAGGGCAGCGCAGCAGGAAGCATGCATGGATCTCAGAAAACTTAAAACCCTTATTGACCTGGTAGCAGAGTCTGATATTTCTGAACTGGAAGTCACCGAAGGTGATGGTAAGGTTCGGATCGTCAAATCGGCCCCGGTAACGCAAACTGTTTATGCAGCGGCTCCTCAGCCTGTTGCGGCAGCTCCCGTTGCAGCCGCTGGTGCAGCGCCGGCTGCAGCCGAAGCACCGGCAGCGCCTGCCGCTCCGGCTGGTCACGTTGTCAAGGCTCCAATGGTGGGTACTTTCTACCGTGCACCTAACCCTGGTGCAGCGCCTTTTGCTGAAGTCGGTCAAACCGTCAAAGAAGGCGATGCGCTGTGTATTATCGAAGCCATGAAACTGCTTAACGAAATCGAAGCAGATAAATCCGGCGTTATCAAAGAAGTACTGGTTGAAAACGGTCAGCCCGTTGAGTTTGGTCAGCCTTTATTTGTGATTGCTTAAGTCCATGTTTGATAAGATTCTTATCGCCAACCGGGGTGAGATCGCCCTACGCATCCAACGTGCTTGCCGCGAAATGGGCATTAAGACCGTTGTGGTTCATTCCGAAGTTGACCGTGAAGCGAAATACGTTCGCCTTGCAGACGAGTCGGTTTGTATCGGCCCGGCCCCTGCGCGCGAAAGTTACTTGAATATGCCGGCCATTATTTCGGCAGCCGAAGTAACCGATGCTGAAGCTATCCATCCGGGTTACGGCTTTATGGCTGAAAACGCGGACTTTGCCGAGCGTGTGGAAAAAAGCGGATTTGTCTTTATTGGTCCACGTCCTGAAACCATTCGCGTCATGGGCGATAAAGTAACCGCCAAAAAAACCATGATCGAAGCGGGCATTCCCGTGGTTCCAGGTTCTGCGGGTGCTTTGCCTGACGACTCCGATGAAATTCTGCGTATCGCGCGTGATATTGGTTACCCCGTTATCGTTAAAGCTTCGGGCGGCGGCGGCGGTCGTGGTATGCGTGTGGTGTTTACCGAAGGCGCTTTGTTAACGGCTGTTGCGACAACGCGTACTGAAGCGGAAGCAGCGTTTGGTAACCCCGAGCTCTACATGGAAAAGTACCTTGAAAACCCTCGTCATATCGAGATTCAAGTACTGGCCGATGGTGGACGTAATGCGGTTTGGTTGGGCGAGCGTGATTGTTCCATGCAGCGCCGCCACCAAAAAGTCATTGAAGAGGCCCCAGCGCCGGGTATTTCCCGTAAGTTAATCGAACGTATCGGTGACCGCTGTGCGGAAGCATGCCGCAAGTTGGGTTATCGCGGAGCAGGTACCTTTGAGTTCCTCTACGAGAACGGTGAGTTCTTCTTCATCGAGATGAATACCCGTATTCAGGTTGAGCATACGGTTACGGAAATGATTACCGGTATTGATCTCATCCAAGAGCAAATTAAAATTGCTGCTGGTGAGAAGTTCGCTCTGCGTCAACGTGATGTCCAATTTAACGGTCATTCCATCGAGTGCCGCATTAACGCTGAGGACCCACTAAAGTTCATCCCCAGCCCCGGTAAAATCGACAAATGGCACACACCAGGTGGTCCAGGTATTCGTATGGACTCCCACGTGTACGCAGGCTATACCGTACCGCCACACTACGACTCCATGATTGCAAAATTAATTTCTTACGGCGAAACACGCGAGCAAGCCATTGCCCGTATGTCCATCGCGTTGTCGGAAATGATTGTTGAAGGGATTAACACCAACATCCCGTTGCACCGTGAGTTGTTACAAGATGCCCGTTTTCGTGAAGGGGGCGTCAGCATCCATTATTTGGAAGAGAAGCTGGCTAAGCGTCCTTAATACGATTACGCGGTAAAATGGAAAACAGGGGTTGAGCCCCTGTTTTCTTTTTATGGAAATTGAACATGCGTGAACTCGTATTACAGTGTGATGAGCAACAGGCAGAAAGCCTCTCCGATGCCCTGCTAGAAATGGGTGTGTTATCGGTATCGGTGGAAGATGCTGATGAGCATACCGAGCACGAACAGCCCTTGTTTGGCGAACCAGGCTTAGAACCCGAGGTGTTCGCTTGGCGGCGTAATCGGGTTGTGGCTCTATTGCCAGATGATGCGATTCCCGAAGTGCTGATTCGTCAGCTACGCGAATGGGATGTGGCCGATATTGCTGATGGCCACTGGGAAATACGCGACGTACCCGATAACGACTGGGTGCGTTTAACCCAAGCCCAATTTGGCCCCATGAAAGTAGGCGAACGTGTGTTAATTGTGCCTAGCTGGCATCGTGACGACCCCAACTTACCGTCGGTTGAAGACACAGAAAATAACGACTCTGGTTTGGTGCGTATCGAGTTGGACCCTGGCCTCGCATTTGGTACCGGCAGCCATCCTACTACCCACTTATGTTTGCACTGGCTCTCAACGCATTTACCTACCGATACACATGTATTGGATTACGGCTGCGGCTCGGGTATTTTGGCGATTGCAGCGAAGAAGTTGGGGGCGCAATCGGTACGTGCGGTGGATATCGATGAGCAGGCGGTTATCGCCACACAATACAACGCGGGGATGAACCGTACCGTTATTCAGGCCTCACTTCCTGATGCGCTTGAAGACGGCCAATTCGATGTGGTGGTAGCCAATATTCTGTCTGGCCCACTGAAAGTGATGGCCTCGATGCTAAGTGGCCGCGTTAAACCGGGTGGATGGTTAGTGCTTTCGGGTATTCTCGAATGGCAGACCCAAGAAATGATCGACGCCTATGCGCCATGGATTCGTTTGCAAGCATGGGGTGAGCGAGAAGGCTGGGTGTGTTTGGCAGGTCAGCAGGCCGAGTAATCCACTAACGCGAACATCGCCTCATGGAACTCACTACTCAATGTCCCCGTTGCCACACTCGCTTCACCGCTAGTGTGGCCGACCTACAGCGACGTAAGGGCTTCATCCGTTGCGTTCAATGCGCCTATATTTTTGATGGCTTCGAAGAAGTCGTTCCCGATTCAGAACTGGATACAGACGTCGCAGCGCAGGCACCTATTTCTGTACCTGAACGTGGGACATCAGAAGAACATTTCGACGATGAACCGTTCGCCATAGCGTCTGTTCCTGTTGGCGATAATGACGACGAGCCGCATTTTATTGCTGATGTGCCGGTTGTGGTGCGCGCTAACGAGCCATTACACAACGCCACAGAACCAGCAGACGAAGCGACTTTGCCTCGGGTTATCCGTTCCGACCGTAACGACTTTATTGCAGCACGCGACGAGTCTGAGCCTTTCATCCCCCTAGGTATAGAGCAACCCCCGGCGCTGGAAGCCGAAGTAGAGTCTGAGCTTTCTCAATTGGATGACGAAGCGGCGAACCTGCAAGACGACCGCGATACCGTGCAGCATGATTTCGCAGCGGATGTAGACGAAGGGCAAGCAGAAGTGCCCATATCCTTTGAAGTAGATGAGCGAGTAGTTTTAACGCCCGAGCCATCATGGCGCTTCTCTGACGAGCCAATGCCCCAAGATCAGGCCTCCTCGTCTTCTGAACGCTTTTATGTTTCAGATGAGCCCAGCGTTGTTGCCTCTGCCCATGAGTACGAGGATGAGGTAGAGCCGTTCACCTATGCCGGAAAAACCGATGTGGGTCAGCACCGAGAGCCCCCGCATTACGCCGAAGACCCATCGTTGGGTCGTCGAACCTTGCATTGGGCAGGGTTGCTGGGTCTTATTCTGCTGCTGCTTATTCTGGCCTTGCAGTTGGTCTATGTTTTTCGTAATCAAGTCGCTAACCAATTGCCGGTGGTGCGGCCAGCCGTGGAAGCCTTTTGTGCACAGTTAGGTTGCGAGATCGCCTACGAACGGCGCATTGCACAGATTAAGATTGTTTCCTCGTCGTTGCAGTTACAGGGCAATGGCGCCGCACAAAACTTATACAGCTTGCGGGTACGTTTACGTAACGATTCGCCTCGTCACCAAGAATGGCCGACATTGGTGGTTACGTTCACGGATATTTCAACTGCGATTATTTCCCGCATCGAGTTGCCGCCCGAACGTTATTTAAGCCCCGAGCAGTTAAGCAAGCCATTTGGCTCTTTTGATGAGCTGGAGTTTGTGTTGCCAGTGAACTCTCAAGGTAAGCGAATTAACGGCTATAAAATTGATAAATATTATTCGTAGGAAAGTGAATGTCTGAGCGTGTTTTAGTGTGTGGATCTTTAGCCTTCGATACGATCGCTGTATTTGATGGGCATTTTAAAGACCATATTTTGGCTGACAGTGTGAAGTCTTTAAGTGTTTCCTTTTTGGTGCCCGCCATGCGTAAAGAGTACGGTGGGTGTGCAGGTAACATTTCCTACAACCTCAGCCTATTAGGCGGGCAAGCTGTACCCGTGGGTACGGTGGGTCACGATGCCGATGATTACGTGCAGTACCTGCAAAATTTGGGTATTGATACCTCGATGGTGATGCGCCGTGACGATACCTTTTCGGCTCAGTGTTTTATTACCACCGATTTAGATGGTAACCAAATTGCATCGTTTCACCCAGGTGCAATGAGCTATTCCAGTGAAAATGATTTAAGCGGTCAACAGGCAGCATGGGCGATTGTGGCCCCTGATTCACGAGAGGGTATGTTTGCGAATGCTGAACGCTTGCATGCGCAGGGTATTCCGTTCGTGTTCGATTTGGGGCAAGCCATGCCCTTATTCAATGGGGAAGACCTACAGCGCATGTTAGGCATGGCGCAAATACTGACTGCGAACGATTACGAGGCTGAAGTTATTGCCCAGCGTACGGGCCAAAGCATGAACGAGTTAGCTGCGACTATGCAAGCAATTGTAATTACGCGTGGGCCTGAAGGTGCAACTTTATACACTGAAGGGACTCAAACACATATTGATGCTATCGCTGTTCCCCACGTGGCCGATCCAACCGGTTGCGGTGATTCTCACCGTGCTGGGTTGTTATATGGCTTAACAAAAGGTTGGAGTCTTTACGATTCTTGTTGCCTTGGAAACGTGATGGGTAGTATTAAAATAGCATCACAAGGCCCGCAGAATCATAAACCTGCAAAATCTGAGATTAGCGAATTATTGAAGCTGCATTTCGGGGTAGAGCGTACGTTGTAAGCGCTACTGGGCTTGGGGTGGTTAACCCACCTTTAATTGCGTTTTATCGGAGTCACCTATGGTTAATTCAGGTTTCAGACACGTAGTAGCACGTCGTTTTGCTATTGCAGCATTGGCTATAACCCCTTTAGTGTTTATAGCGGGTTGTGCCAACAAAACGGCCTCAAGTAACGTCTATAGTTACGAGCAGGCACAGCGAGAGCAAATTGTGCGTATGGGCACAGTCGTGTCAACTCGACCCATCGTGATCCAGAATGATCAGTCGTCTGGGGTGGGTACGCTGGCTGGTGGCGCCTTGGGTGGTGTTGCAGGTAGCAGTATCGGCGGTGGACGCGGCCAAGTGCTAGCGACGATTGGTGGTGCGTTAATAGGTGGTCTTGCCGGTAACGCTGTGGAAAACCAAGTGGGTAAAACCCAAGGTTTGGAAATTACCGTTCGTTTGGATAACGGCGAGACTCGCGTGATTGCGCAAGCGGCTGATATTCAATTTACATCGGGCCAGCGCGTTCGTTTGGTCAGCGGTAATGGTCCTACCCGGGTGGTGCCGTTATAAGGCTGTAATGGCTGCTATTGTCCGTCATAGCACTTAAGTGGCGTGGCGATGGACGACAAAATGCAGTTCTAAACATAAAAACCCCAAGAGCTTGGTTTAAGTAGCCAGCTTCTTGGGGTTTTTTATGGGCGCTAGAGTGCGTTAGGGCTTAGACCCCAATTACCGCAAAGCTGACACGCTGCAAAATAAAGGTGGCTATCTGAGCCAGAATAATGAGTACCAGCGGCGAGAAGTCAAAAGCGCCGGTTTGGGGCAACATGCGACGTATTGGATCCAGCAGCGGTGATGTTAAGGTTTGTAGAAAAGGCATCGCTGGCGCGGCAGGGTTAACCCACGACAAGATCGCCTGAATTAAGGTTATCCACAGGGTGATGTTGGCCGCCCACTTACCCACAGTAATGGCCGCAGCCAGTAAGGCGCGCAACAGCAGGTCGCTGGGAACAAACACTGACACATACAGCATAAAGCCTAAAATCACGTGCAAATACGCCACAATGAACGCGGCGGTAATGCTAGGCCAGTCGAGTACACGTTTATTGGGTACGACGCGACTAATGGGCACGACAGCCCAATCGGTGATTTTGAAGATAGCTTGTGAGTAGGGGTTGAAAGGGTGCATACGTATGGCATAAAGCCAAGCACGTAATACAAAGGCAATCCCTAATAAACTAAGAATGATGTTCAGTACAAAGTAGAGGATGTCATTCAACATAAGATGTGAGTCGTAAAAGTCGGTTTGGGGCATTGTCGCATGCCCATAAACACACGGGCCAAACTTTTTAAGGTTTGGCCCGTGTTGTTATGTAGTGTGGCGCAACTCAGGCGGCGCTAAATCCCTTAGGGGCGCTCACCTGTAGGAAAAGGCCATGAACCCGCAGGGTTAATATCAGTGCGGGTTTCAGGGGCTTTGTCTTTGGTTGTTGTTGCCGTTTTTTTGCTGGCTGTACTTTTCTTAGCGGCTGCTTTTTTTGCTGTGGTACTGCTGGTAGCCGCTGCTTTTTTCGTGCTTTGCGTATCTGGAGTTTCCGCCACTACGGTTTTTTTCTTGGCGCTAGACGCTTTTTTTGCTGCCTTAGTGGCCTTGGTAGCACTTTTTTTGGCTGTTGCCATGGGAAAGCTCCTTGAGTACAAATCGAAGAAAATCCAGTTCTGCCGCTTCAGTGATGCCAAGTTTTAGCGGCATAAAAGTAAATTAGGCGTACATTGCCCAGCAACATACGCCTAGAAGTCTAACGTAAGCCGTTACACAGTCAAGTATTAATCCCAGCTAAGGGCGCCACCTGTCTGGTATTCAATGACGCGTGTCTCAAAGAAGTTACGCTCTTTTTTGAGGTCGATCATTTCAGCCATCCACGGGAAGGGGTTCTCTTCTTGTGGGAACAAAGGCTCAAGGCCAATTTGCTGGCAACGACGGTTAGCGATAAAGCGCAGGTACGACTTAAACATGGTGGCGTTTAAGCCCAGCACGCCACGAGGCATGGTGTCTTCAGCGTAAGCGTACTCAAGCTCTACTGCTTCTACGAACAGGCCACGAATTTTTTCGCGGAACTCTTCTGTCCACAGGTGTGGGTTCTCGAGTTTGATCGTGTTGATCAGGTCGATACCGAAGTTGCAATGCATGGACTCGTCACGAAGAATGTACATGTACTGTTCTGCAGCACCTGTCATTTTATTTTGACGACCCAAGGCTAGAATTTGAGTAAAGCCTACATAGAAGAACAGACCTTCCATTAAGCATGCGAACACAATCAGCGACTCAAGTAGTTTTTGATCGTTTTCTACCGTACCGGTTTTGAAGTCGGGGTGTGAGATCTGATCGATGTATGGAATCAGGAACTCGTCTTTATTGCGAATCGACGGAACTTCGTGATAGGCGTTAAAGATTTCGGACTCGTCCAGATCCAGACTTTCAACGATGTATTGATAAGCGTGGGTGTGAATCGCCTCTTCAAAGGCCTGACGCAACAGGAACTGGCGGCATTCAGGCGCTGTAATATGGCGGTAAGTACCTAACACAATGTTGTTGGCAGCCAATGAGTCGGCCGTAACAAAAAAGCCTAGGTTACGCTTCACAATACGACGTTCGTCTTCGGTTAGACCGTTAGGGTCTTTCCACAGCGCAATGTCGCGCGACATGTTCACTTCTTGTGGCATCCAGTGGTTAGCGCATGTAGCGAGGTATTTTTCCCACGCCCATTTGTACTTGAATGGCACCAGCTGGTTCACATCTGTTTCGCCATTGATAATGCGCTTGTCGGCGGCGCGGATGCGGCCGCCCGTACCGGTATTCATGCCCTGAGCCGTAGAGGTAACAGGGTTATCGGTACCGCCATCGGTAACGGTCTGCTCTTTAGCCGTTTCGGGGTTAGATTCCCAGTTCAACATAATAATTATCCCGTTATAAAGTTATTGGCAGGCTTCGCACTCTTCGAAACCATCGTCGCCAGGGCGCATCGTGCACACATCACCCACCATTTCAGCAGTTGGTAATGTGGGAGAGGGCGATGCGCTTGTTGCCGCGCCTGCTGCTGCGCCATTTGTGGCGGCAGGGCCGGACGATACCGCGTTTAGTTCACCAATACGACCGGTGGATTTTTCGGTGTTGGTGGCACTGCTGGAACGCAGGTAGTAAGTGGTTTTTAGGCCGCGCTTCCATGCCAGCTTGTAGGTGTCATCCAGTTTTTTACCCGATACACCGGCCATGAAAATGTTGAGTGACTGTGCTTGGTCAATCCATTTCTGGCGACGTGCGGCACACTCAATGACCCAGCTTGGGTCAATTTCAAAGGCCGTGGCGTACAGCTCTTTTAGGTGAGCCGGTACACGGTCGATACGCTGCAAGCTGCCGTCGAAGTATTTCAGGTCGGCAACCATGACTTCATCCCACAGGTCGTGAGCTTTTAGCTCGTTAACCAAGTGTTCGTTCACCACGGTAAATTCGCCTGAGAGGTTCGATTTTACATACAAGTTACGGTAGGTGGGCTCGATGCATGGTGACACGCCAATAATGTTGGCAATGGTTGCGGTAGGAGCAATGGCCACGCAGTTCGAGTTACGCATACCGTTTTTCTGGATTTGAACGCGCAGGGCATCCCAGTCCATGGTTTGGTCTTCGTTAGCTTCTACATAGCCACCGCGCTCTTCACGCAGTTTGCGTAAGGAGTCGAGGGGCAGAATGCCTTGATCCCAGAGTGAGCCTTTGAAGGTCTCGTAGCTACCACGTTCAACGGCGAGTTCGCTAGACGCTTTGTAAGCGTAGTAGCACACGGCCTCGGCTGAAACGTCGGAGAATTCGATGGCTTCTTGCGATGCAAAAGGCACACGCATTTTGTGCAAGCAATCTTGGAAGCCCATCATACCCAGCCCTACAGGACGGTGACGTGCGTTAGAGTTGCGTGCTTTATCGACCGCGTAGAAGTTGATGTCGATGACGTTATCAAGCATGCGCATTGCGATGCTGACGGTGTTTTCGAGTTTCTCGTGATCAAGTACGTATTGGCCGCTGGCATCTTGCTTCAGGTGCGCAGACAGGTTAACTGAACCTAGGTTACACACGGCGATTTCATCGTCGTTGGTGTTTAAGGTGATTTCAGTACATAGGTTCGAGCTATGCACCACGCCTACGTGCTGTTGCGGCGAACGGATGTTGCATGGATCTTTAAAGGTAATCCATGGGTGGCCTGTTTCGAACAACATGGAGAGCATTTTGCGCCATAGCGAAATAGCGGGTAGGCGTTTGAACAGCGTGATTTCGCCTTG
>DATGRU010000137.1:0-3826 GCA_035303295.1 Paenalcaligenes sp. | reverse complement strand
AAGCGTGCCGAGATTTATCTAAAGGCCAGCGGCTTAGGGGATACGGCTTATTTTGGGCCCGAGCCAGAATTTTTCGTATTCGACGGTATTCGTTGGAATGACGATATGTCTGGCAGCTTTGTAGAGATCGAGGCCGATCACGGCCCATGGTCGCGCGGAGCGAAGTTAAATGGCCACAACCTAGGCTACCGTCCGGGCGTGAAGGGGGGCTACGTACCAGTGCCGCCCACCGATGCGTTCCATGATATGCGCTCGGAAATGTGTTTGTTGCTAGAGCAGCAAGGTGTGCCCGTTGAAATTCATCACCACGAAGTGGGCGGTGCCGGCCAGCTTGAGATTGGTACTCGCTTCAGTACGTTAGTACAGCGCGCTGACTGGAACCAGATCATGAAGTACACCATTAAAAACGTTGCCTATGTGTACGGTAAAACGGCTACCTTTATGCCCAAACCCATTATGGGGGATAACGGGTCCGGTATGCATGTGCACCAGTCTATCTGGAAAGACGGGCAAAACTTGTTTGCCGGTAATGGTTACGGTGGCTTGTCTGAGTTCGCCCTGTTTTATATTGGTGGCATTATTCGTCACGCACGAGCACTGAATGCCATTACCAACCCAACAACGAACTCGTATAAACGCTTGGTGCCCCATTACGAAGCGCCTGTAAAACTGGCATATTCCGCCCGCAACCGTTCGGCATCGATTCGTATTCCGTACGTTAGCAACCCTAAAGCACGTCGTGTTGAAGCGCGTTTTCCCGACCCGATGGCGAATCCTTACTTGGCTTTTTCGGCCTTGATGATGGCGGGCTTAGATGGTGTGCAAAACCGTATTCATCCCGGCGATGCTGCTGATAAAAATCTGTATGATTTGCCGCCAGAGGAAAATGCAAAAATTCCTACCGTCTGCTCTTCGCTAGAACAAGCGATTCAGGCCTTGCATGAAGATCGAGAGTTCCTGACGCGAGGAGGGGTGTTTAGCAACGATATGCTCGATGCTTATCTTGAGCTTAAACAAGCCGAGGTTGATCGTCTACGCATGACGCCTCACCCGGTTGAGTTTGATATGTATTATGGTTTGTAAGCGTTAAGCGTTTTTAAAAAACCACTGCACTTTATGCGCAGTGATCAGCACCCCAAGGTTTGGACGAACATCCATGTTTTGGGGTGTTTTTTATTCAGCCTGATAAGCGTGAGTGTTGGTTGAGTTTTGGGTTATGCTTTCGCCGCGTAAAAATGCTTGGGTGCGTTGGCTAATAAGGGCTTCGCGACGAATAAAGTCTGCCACAAAATCATTAACGGGATTATGGTGCAAGCCATAGGCACTGTCCCACTGAATGACTTCCCCTTTGTTCATCACGCCAATACGATCAGCAATAGCAAAGGCTTCAGCTTGGTTATGCGTTACCAGAATGGCGGTTAAACCTGTTTTTAGCAGGATATCGCGCACCTCAAATGCTAAGCGTTCACGTGTGTCCACGTCCAAGTTAGAAAATGGTTCGTCTAGCAGCAATAAGTCGGGTTTGGGCGCTAGCGCCCGAGCCAGTGCAACCCGCTGTTGTTGACCACCCGAAATCTCATGCGGATAGCGATTAGCCATGTCGCTAAGGCCAACTAATTCGAGTAACTCGTCTACACGTTCTTGCCTAGCTTGCTTATCAAGGCGACGCAACCCGAACCCTACGTTTTTTGCCACACTTAAATGCGGGAATAAAGCGTAGTCCTGAAACATCATGCCCACATTGCGATGCTCGGGTTCTAGCGTGTAATGGGGGGTGGAAATAACTTGCCCATCAAGGCTGATTTTTCCAGTACGCAGCGGTTCAAACCCAGCAATAGCACGAAGCACAGTAGTTTTGCCGCAGCCCGAAGCCCCCAGTAAGCAGCCAATATGGCCTTGGTCCATTTCTAAGTTTAAGTTCTCTACGACCGGTCTAAGGCCATTGGGCGTATGGTAGGCAAGGCTGATGTGGTCTAGATGTAAGTAAGCGGACATAAGCAGTTAGTGTGCGGTTTTTAGCTGCGCACGAGCTAAGAGGATAACGGGTATTAAACCAGCAATAACAATCGCCAGTGCCGCGATGGCGCCTTCTTCGTAAGTACCCCGCGCGGCCTCGGCATATAACCACGTGGCAAGGGTGTCGAAATTCATAGGGCGTAGTAATAGCGTGGCAGGTAATTCTTTCATTGCGTCCACAAAAATTAATAAGGCCGATGCACCCAGCGCTGGTCGCAATAAAGGTAGGTGAACTCGAGCTAGGGTTCGGGTTGGGCTTTCACCTAATAAACGCGACGCCTGTTCAAGTGAAGGAGGGATGCGAGATAAGCCTGCCTGTACGCCACCAGCAGAGATGGCCATAAAGCGGATAGCATACGCAATGACTAAAGCCGTGGTCGAGCCCATGATGAGCAGTTGCTGTGAGCCGCCAAAATAAGCCCCAACCCAGTTCAGTGCGCGGTCGGCAAAAACCAGTGGCGACAGCAAACCAATAGCTAATACCGTGCCAGGAATGGCGTAGCCAATGGACGCAATACCCCCCAGTAAACGCGGTAGCAGTTTTGCTCGGTCTGAACGGATACTACGGGCCGCCCATGCCACGGTTAACCCACCAGCGATGGTAACAACTGTTGCGATGAGGGCAATTTTTACCGTATTCCATGCACTGTTTAGCAACTGTTCAGACATGGCACCCGTAATGTGCAAGTATTTGACGCTTTCATTAAGCAAATACAGGGCAGGTGCAACAAAACCGATAATGACTGGAGCCCAGCCCAGTGCACAGGCAATGGCAGCGTGAGAGCCTTTTAGCTTAATGGGCTGCACTGGATGCGAGCGTTGATTACTGCTGTAACGTTGTCGACGACGGCCAAAGCGCTCGATTAATATCAGTGTTGCCACCAGACTAAGCATAGCCAGTGCAATTTGCGCTGCCCCGGCCAGATCAGATCGGGTGACCCACGTTGTGTAGACCGAAACGGTTAAGGTTTGAATCCCTAAAAACTCGGATGCGCCAATATCGTTTAGGGTTTCCAATAAGGCCAAACTTAAGCCTACAGCGATGGCAGGCCGCGCCATGGGCAACGCTACACGAAAAAACACACTACGACTGCTTTCACCTAGTACGCGTGCCGCTTCAAGCAAACTTGCTGCTTGCGTGGCAAACATCGCACGGGTACTGAGGTACACATAAGGGTAAAGCACAAAACCCAGTAAGAAGATCGCACCGCCTAAGGAACGCAGGTCGGGTAGTCGGAACTGGCGTGGGCTGTCGTAACCCAGCAGATCGCGAATAAGGCTTTGTACGGGGCCAATAGGGTGCAGAATATCGAGATAAGCAAAGGCCACAATGTAGGTGGGTACTGCTAAGGGTAGCAGTAATGCCCACGATAGGATGCGGCGCCCCGGAAACTGATAAGCGGTAATTAACCATGCTGCGCCGACACCTAAACAGCTAACAAGTACACCTACCCCCACCAACAGGAGTACAGTGTTTTTAAATGCAGTGGGCAGCACATAATTAAAAAGATGGCCCCAATGCTCGATAGAGCCAAAAGCATGCCATGCCAGCACGATTACCGGTGCGGCGACCAATGCAGCAATACAAAAAGAGAGCGTTAACCAGCCGTTAAATTGCCGACACAAACTGTTAAAACCTTTATGAAAAACGATGCTGGTACGTTTATGCTGCTGGCGTGTAGGTGACCCGACAGCAGCATAAGCGGAACGATGGGAGGAAAACTTAGTTGTCGAATCCAACTTTATCGACCAACTCACTGGCTTGCCTGCGGTGTTTGGCAATTTCCGTGAGAGGCAGTGGGTCGACCTT
>DATGRU010000136.1:0-4193 GCA_035303295.1 Paenalcaligenes sp. | reverse complement strand
CAACACGCTTTTCCACAAAACCCACAGCGCCGCTACGGGGTAGCACCGCATTCTTTACGCGCGGTCTCGGCGGAGTCTTTGAACACACTGTTAAACGGGCTAGCCACTGATTTCCCTCACGCCCCCATCCATATCCATATTGCTGAGCAACTGGCCGAGGTCGAGGCCAGCGTAGCCTCCACCGGCTTACGGCCCGTAGAGTGGTTGTATCAACACATGGATGTGGATACGCAATGGTGTTTGGTGCACGCTACTCATCTGACGCGCGATGAATTAAGCCGTATTGCCCGCAGTGGAGCAGTCGCAGGGCTGTGTTTAACCACCGAAGCCAATTTAGGCGATGGCATTTTCCCTGCACACGAATACCTACAAGCCGGTGGACGTTTCGGTGTGGGCTCTGATAGCCACATCAGCGTAGATTGGCGGGCTGAACTACGCCTACTGGAGTATGGACAACGCCTTAGCCGCCACGAACGCAACGTATTGTATGCGCCCAGTCAGCCTCAGGTTGCAGATTACTTGTTTGATGCAGCGCTACAAGGCGGAGCCCAAGCCTCCGCACGCGTCATCGGCCAACTACTTGTAGGGCATCAAGCCGACTTTATCGTGCTTGATACCGGACACCCTACCTTGGCAGAACACAGCCCCGACACGTGGCTGGCCTCGCTAATATTTAACGAGCGCTCTAGCCACGCTATTCGCGATGTGTATGTAGCTGGCCAAGCGCGTGTAATCGATGGGCACCACGCTGACGAACACGACGCCTTCGCCCAATACCGCCGCACCTTACATCGTTTGATTCACGATTAACTGCTTTAAAGAGAGATACCATGACCGCCGCGCCTACGTATCAGCTTCATACCGGCTCAATACCCCTGTTAATCTCGATGCCCCACGTCGGCACGACCTTAGCACCTGAAGTGGCCGAGCAAATGACACCCGTCGCCCAACACCTTGATGACACCGACTGGCATCTTGAACAACTGTATGCCTTTGCGGCTGAAATGGGAGCCTCGGTTCTGGTCCCGACCTACTCACGCTATGTGATTGATTTAAACCGCCCACCCACCGATGAGAACCTGTATCCCGGCGTGAACACCACTGGCTTGCTGCCGATGGATACCTTTAATGAAGAGCCTTTATACGACAGCGATAAACGACCTACTGAGGCTGAGAAAGCACGACGTCGAGAACTGTACTGGCAACCCTATCATCAGGCCTTAAACGACGAACTGACGCGCCTGCACGCCACGCATGGGCACGCACTCTTATGGGAAGCACACTCGATTCGGGCCCATATTCCACGCTTGTTTGAAGGTCGCTTACCCGATTTTAATTTTGGTACTAGCAGTGATCAAAGTGCCCTAAGCGGGTTAGCACAAGAGCTTGCCTTACTGGCGCAGCAAGATGGTCAATACAGTGCGGTAGCCAATGCTCGCTTCAAAGGCGGCTATATTACGCGGCATTACGGCGCACCCGAACGCGGCATTCACGCTGTTCAACTGGAGTTAGCGCAATGCACCTACATGGACGAAACACGCCCCTACCGCTACGATGCGCAACGGGCGGGACGCTTAACCCCTGTTATTCAACGCTGCCTTGAACATGCTTTGCAGCGCATTAAAGGCTAAAACACCTCGGCGACGGGCTGAATAATACGCTCATCCAGCACCGCTGCAGTGATGGCATCGATATCCGGTGCCAAATAGCGGTCTTCGCTGTAAAACGGAGCAATGTCCCGTATCGCTTGCATCACCGCTTGCAAAGGCTGGGACGTAACGAGGGGCTGATGAAAATCAATCCCTTGTGCGGCACACAACATTTCGATACCCACAATGGTGGCGGTATTTTGCACCATATCGATCAAACGGCGTCCGGCAAAGGTCGCCATACTAACGTGATCTTCTTGGTTGGCCGAGGTGGGTAAACTGTCAACGCTGGCTGGGTGTGCATACGACTTATTTTCAGACGCCAACGCTGCCGCAGTAACGTGTGCGATCATAAAGCCCGAGTTAATGCCCGCCGAAGGCACCAAAAATGGTGGCAAACCTGAAATACTGGTGTCAATCAACAAGGCCACCCGGCGCTCGGACAACGAGCCGATTTCGGCAATGGCCATGGCCAACATATCGGCTGCAAACGCCACCGGCTCGGCATGAAAATTACCGCCAGAAATCACGTGATCTGGCTCGCCGTCTTGCCCCGGGAAGACCAAGGGGTTGTCGGTAACCGCATTT
Source organism: Paenalcaligenes sp. (assembly GCA_035303295.1). Lineage (GTDB taxonomy): Bacteria > Pseudomonadota > Gammaproteobacteria > Burkholderiales > Burkholderiaceae_B > Paenalcaligenes. The sequence goes on along the minus strand of DATGRU010000136.1, from coordinate 1,956 downwards.
GCCTCAATCAGTAAGGTAGAGGCCACTTGCTGCATTAGCTGATGGATCGCCCCCATCACTTGAGGCTGACAGCGCAAGCTGTAAGGGTCTTGCACTTTATTGTCGTTCTCTACGTGTGAATAGCGAATTTCACTGTCTTGCAATAGCTGGCGATACAGCTGCGCAGCGTAGATTTGTCCCGGCTGACCACGCACCTCGTGGATACGTGCATCAAAGGGCGCATCGCTGCCTTTGGCTGCATCCACACTTAAGGCACCCACTACCACCGCATTCTTGAACAGGATTTCACTTAAGAACAGCCCATTTAATGCCAAGGCCGTGGATACTTGCGTACCATTAATTAATGCTAACCCTTCTTTTGCTGCCAGCACGACAGGCTCTAAGCCTGCTTTCGCTAAGGCCGTTTTGGCAGGCATGCGTTCGCCTTGATAAAAGGCATCGCCTTGGCCCATTAAAGCCAGCGTCATGTGCGATAACGGCGCTAAGTCTCCTGACGCACCCACTGAGCCTTTAGCCGGAATAACAGGCATGATGTCGGCGTTATACATGGCCAGCAAACGCTGCACCACCACCGGCCGTATGCCTGAGTACCCTCGGGCTAAGCTGGCTACTTTCAAGGCAATAATAAGCCGTACCACGGTGTCGGAAAGCGGTTCACCCACGCCCACCGAATGCGACAGAATTAAGTTTTTCTGCAGTAGCTCTAGCTCATCATCAGGAATGCGCGTTTGCGCCAACTTTCCAAAACCGGTGTTAATACCGTAGGCTGCATCCCCCTTTTGGATGATTTTCTGAATAATGCCCGACGACGCTTCCATATCTGCGATCGCCGCATCGCTTAGCTTAAGCGTTAGACCGCCTCGCCAAATTTGGCGGATGGTGTCTAAGCTTAACTGCCCCGGTTGAATGACTACGTGTTGTTGACTCATCAAGTGCTCTACCCTGTTTTATCTTTACTTGATCATTGGCAAATTCAAACCAAACTCTTTCGCCGTTTTGATGGCAAGCTCATAGCCGGCATCGGCATGTCGCATTACACCACTACCGCAGTCATTTATCAGCACCCGTTCAAGACGTGCCGCTGCCGCATCGGTGCCATCCGCCACAATCACCATGCCGGCGTGCTGGCTGTAACCCATACCCACCCCACCACCGTGATGGAGGGACACCCAGCTGGCCCCACCTGCGGTATTCAGCAACGCATTCAATAACGCCCAGTCGGACACGGCATCGGTGCCATCTTTCATGGCCTCGGTTTCGCGGTTAGGACTCGCCACCGAGCCCGTATCTAAATGGTCCCGACCAATTACAATCGGCGCTTTTAACTCGCCGTTGCGCACCATCTCGTTAAAGGCAAGCCCTGCCAAATGTCGCTCACCCAAACCTAACCAACAGATACGGGATGGCAAGCCTTGGAAAGCAATGCGTTCTTTGGCCATATCTAGCCAACGATGTACATGCGTATTGTCAGGGAACAGCTCTTTGATTTTCTGATCGGTTTTATAAATATCTTCCGGATCGCCCGATAAAGCGACCCAACGGAAGGGCCCCTTACCTTCGCAAAATAAAGGACGAATGTAGGCCGGCACAAAACCCGGAAAATCAAAGGCATTCGCGACCCCATTATCTTTGGCGACCTGACGAATATTGTTGCCGTAATCCACCACAGGGATATCCATTGCTTGGAAATCGAGCATAGCGCGCACATGCGCGACGCAGGATTGCGCGGCCTCGTGTTGCAAGGTAGCGTGTTGACTGGCATCTTGCTGAGCAGCTTTCCACTGCTCCACACTCCAACCCAAGGGTAAATAGCCATTCACCAAATCATGGGCTGAGGTTTGGTCGGTTACCAAATCAGGACGAATACCGCCAGCCTTAGCGCGACGCACTAACTCGGGAAACACCTCGGCCGCGTTGCCTAATAAGGCAATCGAAACGGCTTCTTTACGTTGGGTG
>DATGRU010000135.1:0-9625 GCA_035303295.1 Paenalcaligenes sp. | reverse complement strand
TCGGCCCGTTCATACGTAGTGAAACGACGATCACAGGCTAAGCAGCGCCTGCGGCGTCGAATGGCATCACCCTCTTCGGAGACCCGGGAGTCGATGACTTGTGTGTCATCGTTACTACAGAACGGACATTTCATTCAAATTCTCAGGCCCCGTAGGGCCTTGTATCGCGCGACTTACTTGTAAACAGGGAAGCGTGCGGTGAGTTCATTAACACGGCGACGTACGGCTTCAAGATTTGCCGCATCCCGTGGGTTATCAAGCACATCTGCAATCAGATTTGCAGTTAACTCGGCCTCGGCCTCTTTAAAACCACGTGTAGTCATGGCTGGGGAGCCCAGACGAATACCGCTGGTCACAAAAGGCGACTCGGGGTCGTTAGGAATTGCGTTCTTATTAACAGTGATGTGCGCTTCGCCCAATGCGTGCTCGGCGTCTTTACCGGTAATACCTTTAGAACGCAGGTCTACCAACATAACGTGGCTTTCGGTTTTACCCGAAACAATACGCAAACCACGTTTAACCAAGGTTTTGGCTAACACGTCGGCATTTTTCAGTACTTGTTGAGCGTAATCAGTGAAGCTGGGTTCCAACGCCTCTTTAAATGCAACGGCTTTAGCTGCAATCACGTGCATTAAGGGGCCACCCTGAATACCGGGGAAAATTGCCGAGTTAATGGCTTTTTCATGTTCGGCTTTCATCATGATCACGCCACCACGTGGGCCACGCAGCGATTTGTGTGTGGTCGAGGTAACGAAGTCAGCATGAGGCACAGGGTTAGGGTATGCACCACCGGCGACTAAACCAGCGTAATGTGCGATATCCACCATAAACAAGGCACCGTTTTCACGTGCAATGCGCGCCATGCGCTCGAAGTCGATGTGCAAGGAGTACGCCGAGGCGCCACCCACGATCAGTTTAGGCTTGTGTTCTTTGGCTAGGGCTTCCAACTGATCGTAGTCGAGCTCTTCATTTTTATCTAAACCATAGGAAATGAAGTTATACAGTTTGCCCGATGCGTTAACGGGGGAACCGTGCGTAAGGTGGCCACCTTCAGCTAGGCTCATACCCAACACCGTGTCGCCGGGCTTAAGCACCGCCATGTACACGCCTTGGTTAGCCTGTGAGCCAGAGTTAGGCTGCACGTTCGCGGCCTCAGCACCAAAAATCTTTTTCAGGCGATCGATAGCCAATTGCTCGACCACGTCCACGTGCTCACAACCGCCGTAATAACGACGACCGGGGTAGCCTTCAGCGTATTTATTAGTAAGCTGAGTGCCCTGCGCCTGCATCACAGCGGGGCTAGCATAGTTTTCTGATGCGATAAGCTCGATGTGCTGCTCTTGGCGTACATCTTCTTTCTGAATGGCATCCCAAAGCTCTGGGTCAACAATATCCAGTGTGCGTGAACGATCGAACATGAAAGATCCTAACTAAATATAAAGAAGCAAAGGTAAGTAAAGCATTCTAACGCTTATGCATCATTAACATGACATAAAGCGCATAATTAACTAGCTTTCCGTGCTTTACAGCGTAAAACAAACACTAGCTTGACTGGCTTACACCTTCTGCATGAATTGACTTCATGCTACGCAATCGGGATTCAGCGTGTAGGTGCCGTGCAGCGAGGCCTGCGCTAACACATGCGGCGCAATCGCGGCTTTAACATCAGCACCCGTAAACTTGCCTTGTAGGGGCAGCTCGTCGATGTCTAACGCATAAACCGTAAAAAAGTAGCGGTGAATTAAAGCGTCGTTCCAAGGTGGGCATGGGCCGTCGTAACCGAAGTAATCACCAGCCATGTCGCGATCTTGTGCAAAATAACTGGTGTAGTCGTTTAGCCCCTGACGCGTACCATCTAAGGACAAAGGCCCCGCCTTCCCTTTAGGTGTAATGCCATTAGCATATGAACCTTCGGGAATCTCGGTGGTTTCAGCGGGAATATCCACCAAAACCCAGTGGTAAAAATCGCAGCGCTCAAGCGAGGCGGGCACCTGTTTACCAGGCTGATTCACATCATCAGCTTGACTAGGCACATCGGGGTCAACACATAACACTACGTAAGAGCGCGTTTCTTCCGGTGCATCCGACCACGCCAGATGGGGGTTCACATTACCGGCTAAGGCCACACGATTCACCGTATCGATACGACCAAAAGCGAAGCGCTCGGGTATCGGGCTGGCATTTTGGAAAGAGTCGCTACGTAGTTTCATGATCAGCTCCGAAATCAGTTGATGGTGACTCGGGCAAAACGACGCTTGCCCACTTGCAATACATAGGTACCTGATTGTACTTGCAATGCCTTATCTTCAATACGATTACCGTCAAGACGAACGCCACCTTGCTCGATGTTACGGTGCGCTTCGCTACCGGAAGACACCAAGCCCGCTTCACGCAATAATTTAATAATACCTACTGGGCCACCCGCCACTGTTAGCTCTGGCATATCTTCGGGTATTTCACCATGACGGAAACGCGCTTCGAAGTTACGCAAAGCCTGATCTGCATCGGCCGCCGAATGGAAGCGAGTAATAATTTCTTGCGCCAATGCCACTTTAATATCACGTGGGTTCGCGCCTTGCTGGACGCTATCCTTAAACGCTTGGATCTCGGCTATGCTCTTAAACGAAAGCAACTCGTAATAATCCCACATTAAGGTGTCCGAGATAGACATTAGCTTGCCAAACATAGAGTCTGGGCTTTCGGTGATGCCAATGTAATTGCCTTTGGACTTAGACATTTTCTCAACACCGTCTAAGCCTACGAGCAAGGGCATGGTTAACACACACTGCTGTTCTTGGCCGTACTCTTTTTGCAGCTCGCGCCCCACCAAGACGTTAAATTTCTGGTCGGTACCGCCCAGCTCGAGGTCGGCTTTCAATTGCACCGAATCGTAGCCTTGCAATAAGGGATATAAAAACTCGTGTACTGAAATAGGCGTATGTGACTGAAAACGCTTGGTAAAATCGTCGCGCTCCATCATTCGAGCGACGGTATAACGCGATGCCAACTGAATGATTCCACGCGCGCCTAACTGATCGCACCACTCTGAGTTATAGCGAACTTCAGTTTTGGACGGATCCAGCACCAAACTGGCTTGCTCGTAATAAGTTTGAGCATTGGCCTTGACCTGCTCGGGCGTTAGCGGCGGACGGGTCGTATTGCGCCCGCTTGGGTCACCAATGGTAGAAGTGAAATCACCAATAAGAAAAATAACGGTATGGCCCAAATCTTGCAATTGACGCATTTTGTTCAACACAACCGTATGGCCCAAATGGATATCGGGCGCAGTTGGGTCTAAACCCAACTTAATACGAAGGGGCTCCCCTGTGGCTTGGCTACGAGCGAGTTTTTTCACGAACTCTGCTTCAACAATCAGCTCGTCACAGCCACGCTTAACAATGTCGAGTGCTGCCTGAACGTCTGAGGTAATGGGTGCTTCCGTGGTGGACATGATGAGCCTACAAAACTATTTTAAAAAAGTACTCGATAAATCGCGCTGAATGCGCTAGGATAACGTGCGATTGGCTAATTTGCACGTAGCTTTAGCACAATCCTTCCATTTTAGCAGAATGACGCCATCCCCAACGATCGGGGATGGCGTCATTCCATTCTTGTTTTATAGCTCCGCGCTATCCACTTTCACAAAACGATAGCGCACACCTAGGTTTTGGTTACATGCTTACTAAAGGGACTCCCGGTATTTCATCCGCCCCCCAGCGTACCACTAGCAAAAGAGCATCTCGCCTCGTACAAAAAGGCTTACTTTTTGTAGCACTTGGTTTGTTTGCAGGCGCAGCGGCCGTCGCCGTTAAGCCACCGGTTAACAGCAACGAACCGGTTATATTCCAAGCGCGCACCACACTCGACCTTCCCCACTCGTTCGACTCCCTCAGCAACAGCTTCTCCGAGCCTTTCATCAGCGAAACACGTATTCGCCGAGGGGACACGCTCGCCGCACTGCTGCAACGGTTGAATATTCGGGCAGAGGGCTTACAGCAATTTCTGACGCATCATGAAGATGCCAGATCCATCTATAAGCTGTACCCAGGTCGAGCTATTCAGGCTGCTCTTGACGACAACAATCAACTGCAATGGTTACGCTACCATCACACACCTTCAGCCACAGAAGACGGTCGCCCCGTTTCTCGCTGGCTTGAAGTGCGTCCAGATGGTCAGGGCTCTTACACCGCCACAGAAGAATTCATTGCTGCTGCACCGCACGTACAAATGGCCGAGGCAACCATCACCTCGTCATTGTTTGGCGCTACCGACAAGGCAGGCATTCCCGATGGCATCGCTTTACAAATCCCCGAAGTCTTAGGCAGTAAAGTAGACTTTCTGCGGGATATTCGTAAAGGTGACCGCTTACGCGTGGTGTACGAAACATACAACCAAGATGGTCAGCAAGTGGGTTCAGGCCGATTATTAGCCGTTGAATTCGAAAACCAAGGCAAAGTACACGAAGCCTTTTGGTTTACGAATGACTCCGGCAAAAGCGGCTATTACGATTTCGCTGGTCAAAGCCTGCAAGGTGCTTTCTTACGCTCTGCATTGAAGTTTACGCGCATTAGCTCTACCTTTGGTTCGCGTCGTCACCCTATTCACGGTAGCTGGCGCAATCACAATGGGGTCGACTATGCTGCCCCCACTGGCACCCCTATCCACGCCACTGCAGACGGTGTAGTTGAATACATTGGCGCTCAGCGCGGTTACGGTAATACCATTATTCTGAAGCACCACAGCAATTACTCTACGCTGTACGCCCACCAAAGCCGTTTTGCTAAAGGGCTACGTAAAGGCGATCGCGTAGAACAAGGCCAATTAATTGGTTATGTGGGCTCCACCGGCTGGTCAACTGGCCCCCACCTGCATTACGAGTTCAGAATTGCAGGCAAACCCGTTGACCCACTGGCTGTCGATTTACCCGTTGCCCGTAAGTTAGAACCCGCTCAAAAGGCGTTGTTCACCGCTGCAGCTGCACAATACAAAACGCAGCTCAGCTTATTACAGAGCTACCAAGACGGCTCTTTAGTGGCTGTGAACCAAGAGTAAATAAGAAGAAGCAAAACGCCGTGTCACCACACGGCGTTTCTCGTTGGGCTATGGAAAAAAATCTTTATATTGGACTGATGTCGGGTACCAGCACGGATGGTGTAGACGCTGTACTGGCGGACTTCTCCGAGGCTGCCAAACCCCGCATTCTAGGCGCCACATCACTGGACATGCCAGAGGCACTACGTGCCCGTCTATTACGCTTAAACAGCGCCACAGAAAACGAATTAGAGCTCGCCCACCTTGCAGCCAATGAACTTGCCCATTTGTATGCTAACGCTTGCCACGAGCTACTGGTACAGCAACATGTAGCCGCTACTAAAGTACGCGCCATTGGTGCACACGGGCAAACCATTCGCCATCGCCCAGAGCTAGGCTACAGCATCCAGCTTAACGCCCCAGCCTTATTAGCCGAACTGACCCAAATCGATGTAATTGCCGATTTTCGCAGTCGGGATATTGCCGCAGGCGGACAAGGCGCACCACTGGTACCGGTAGTGCATCAAGGCCTGTTTAGCGCACCCCACAACCGCGTTATTCTTAACTTAGGCGGCATCGCCAATATCAGCGTGCTTAACACGCAGGGGCCCCTGTTGGGCTTTGATACTGGCCCAGCAAACATGCTGATGGATTATTGGTCGCAATTACACCTTGCGCAACGCTATGACCTTGACGGCCAATGGGCGGCTAAAGGCACGCTTATTCCCCAGCTATTAGAGGGAATGCTAGCTGAGCCATGGTTCGATTTAGACCCACCTAAATCCACTGGACGCGATTTATTTAATGCAGCGTGGCTTCATCAGCAACTTAACCAACACACCAATCAAGCCGACCCACAAGACGTGCAGGCTACGTTGCTCGCCCTGAGCGTTCACAGCATTAGCCGTGCAATAAAACGCCACGCATCAAGCGCTGAAGAGGTTTTGGTGTGCGGCGGTGGCGCATTGAACCCAAGCTTTATGCAAAGCCTACAAACGCAATTAAACATACCAGTACGCAGCACCACAACGGTGGGCATTCACCCCCTTCATGTGGAAGCGCTAGCCTTTGCATGGTTAGCTTATGCACATTTAAAACGCATAAAGGCGAGCGCACCTGAAATTACCGGGGCTCGCCATGCAACAATATTGGGGGCACACTACCCCGCTTGAACTTAGGCCGAAATGGCTAGCCCAGTAAATGGGCCGTAGGCCTAAGCCTTCATATCGGCCATTATCCTAGCTGTACTAGATGGTAAATGAAGAACCGCAACCACACGTGGTTGTGGCATTTGGATTGCGGATTACAAACTGTGCGCCATCCAAATCATCTTTATAATCGATTTCCGCACCTACCAAGTATTGGAAGCTCATCGGGTCTACCAATAGATGAACGCCCTTTTTATCGATAGTGGTGTCATCGTCGTTCACCACATCATCAAAGGTAAAACCGTATTGGAAGCCGGAGCATCCACCACCTTGGACAAAAACCCGTAACTTCAAATTAGGGTTACCTTCTTCCAATAACAAATCACGTACCTTATCGACCGCTGCATCGCTAAAGTTTAGCGGAGAAGGTGGCGCTTGAAGGTCTACAGATTCGGTTAATGTGCTCATAAGTTACTCCAACAGTGGAACACTACTACTTTATTTTAAACGTTTCATCATCACTTGTCGTCTGGGGCCGCTAACTCGAGTGGCCGCGAAGCACGTAGCCTATCGCCTTCGTGCACATGTACAGTAAGTGAATGAGGAACAAAATCTTCGGGTATGGTTAGCCAACCACCACTACGATTGAACTGCTCAAAACGCAATTCAAAATTACTACTGTCACTTAATTCGCCCGGCTGTTCGGCGAGCTCGGCCACGTTAGCGCTACGGGCCTCGTCAGGAATACGTGTTGCTGCGTTCAGGCTTAAGCTTACCACTTCCCCACCTTGGGTGCCCTCAGCGCTAAAACTAAGGCTGCCTTCAAAGGCTTTATCGCTTGATGCATTGCGCTGCAACAACACCCTATAGCGTATCAGCTTACCCACCACTTCGGCATCAAAAGCACGAATACTGATCGCCCCTTGTGGCCCCGGGGGTAATAGTTGCTCGTAAAACGCCAGCTGTTCTTGCAAGCGACCGATTTCCCGCTGGCCTTGCTGCAAGCTGGCTTCTAAACCTTTAATCGTGCTTTGCTCAATAATCAGTTGACCACGTAGGGTATCGCTTTCAGCCTGCTCGATAATGATGCGCTCGTTTAAACGCTGAATCTCTTCATGCGGATAAGGCTGTTCCGCACTGGAATTTGCGGTGAACATCCATAGCAAACCTGCGCCCAACAAAGCACCCAATAAAAACCCTATCAAGACGCCTGCGCCACGCCATGACTGGGTACGAGATGTGGGCTGCAGATTGTCGGGGGAGTGTTTCGTCATAGTTTACTGACCCTTATTATACGAAACAGTTCCCCAACCTACGGACTACGTGCCGCTTAAGGAACAATAGCTACCTGCTGCAAACCGGTATGCTCGGCCAAGCCAAACATAAGGTTCATATTTTGAACAGCCTGACCTGCTGCCCCTTTCACCAAGTTATCTTGCACAACCAAAATAACTAACTGATCACCACCACCGGGACGCTGCACAGCGATGCGCACTTTATTTGTAGCACGCACAGAACGCGTTTCCGGCAACACGCCAGCAGGTAAAACATCAATAAAATACTCACCAGCGTAACGCTTCTCAAATAAGGCTTGGAAGTCAGTATCGAGGGCCTCGGGCATAATACGCACGTAAATGCTAGCAAACATGCCGCGCACCATGGGCACTAAGTGCGGCACAAAAGTTAAGCCTACTGGATCGCCATGAATGGTTTGCAACTGCTCTTTGATTTCAGGTAAGTGGCGATGCCCTGCTACGCTGTATGCACGGAAATTATCGCTGGTTTCTGAAAACAGAATCGCTTGCGACGCCGTGCGCCCAGCGCCAGATACACCCGATTTACAGTCAGCAATAATATGCTGGGTATCAATAAGCTTTTGCCCGTTCTCTAGTAACGGTAATAAGCCAGTGATAACAGTAACAGGGTAGCAACCTGGATTAGCGACTACGTTGGCATCACGAATTTTTTCGCGATTTACTTCCACTAAGCCGTACACCGATTCACTAAGAATATCAGGGCAAGCATGCGGCATTTTGTACCACTGCTGGAAGACCTCTGTGTCTTTCAAGCGAAAATCAGCAGCTAAGTCGATAACTTTAACGCCGTGCTCGGTTAAGGCTCGCGCTTCGCTCATGGCCACACCATGCGGTGTGGCAAAAAACACCACGTCGCATTCGGACAAGGGAGCATCGTCGGAAGACTGGAAACTAATGTCTACATGGCCACGCAAACTGGGGAATAAATCCGCTACCGGCAAGCCACTTTCTTGACGCGAAGTAACCGCCACGATTTCCGCATTGGGATGCTGCGCCAGCAATCGCAACAGCTCAACCCCTGTGTACCCTGTAGCACCGACAATACCTACTTTAATTGGATCTGAAACCGTTGTAGCCATTTTGAATCCCCATGTGTGCAGACATGCATCAATTATGCAATAAATAAAAAGCCTAAGCGTAAAGAAGGGGCTGTTTTAGCCAACGCGCAGGCCCAAACAAAAAAACCCCGGATAAACCGGGGCTTTTTTTGTCGTTGAATGGCAACCAGCGCCACCCCAACAGTATTAGCGCTTGCTGAACTGTTTGCGACGACGTGCTTTGTGGAAACCCACTTTTTTACGCTCGACGCTACGTGCATCACGTGTCACCAAACCAGCTTGTTTCAATGCTGTTTTCAGTGTTTCGTCGAAGTCGATCAACGCACGTGTAATACCGTGACGAACCGCACCAGCTTGACCACTTTCACCACCACCGTGAACGTTTACCTTGATGTCGAAAGACTCGAGGTGCTCGGTGAGTGCCAGTGGCTGGCGTACGATCATGCGGCCAGTTTCACGAGCAAAATACTCATCAACAGGCTTACCGTTTACAACGATAGCACCTGTACCTTTTTTAATAAATACGCGGGCAACTGAAGATTTGCGTCTTCCTGTGCCGTAATTCCAATTACCGATCATGACCTATCCTTAGATTTCCAGCGGTTTGGGCTGCTGAGCTGTATGTGGATGCTCGGCACCAGCATAAACCTTAAGCTTTTTGGCCATGGCGTAACCCAAAGGCCCCTTAGGCAACATGCCCTTAACGGCTTTCTCGATAGCACGACCGGGGAAGCGCTCTTGCATGCGCTCGAAACTGGTTTCGCGGATACCACCTACGTAACCGGTATGACGGTAGTAGATTTTATCTTGCGCTTTATTACCCGTAACACGGATATCAGCAGCGTTGATGATGATGATGTAATCGCCGGTATCAACGTGCGGTGTGTATTCAGGTTTGTGTTTGCCACGTAAACGGCGTGCGACTTCGCTGGCCACACGACCCAGGACTTTGTCCTTGGCATCGATCACAAACCACTCACGCCGAACTTCCTGCGGCTTGGCCACAAAGGTCTTCATGATGGTTCCTAATAAATAAAAATGCCCGCACCCCAATAGTGCGCAGCGATAGATT
>DATGRU010000134.1:0-6218 GCA_035303295.1 Paenalcaligenes sp. | reverse complement strand
ATTTACGATGGCTTACTGGAAACCCAGATCGAGGAAGTAAGCTGGGGTGAAATGCCTGAAATTGGCATGAAGATCATGATGAACGTGGGTAACCCACAGTTAGCTTTCGACTTCTCACAAATCCCGAATGATGGTGTGGGTCTAGCGCGCTTAGAGTTCATCATTAACAACAACATTGCCATCCACCCTAAAGCTGTATTGGATTACCCCAATGTGGATAGCGAACTGAAGAAGGCGGTTGAATCGGCTGCTCGCGGTTACGCCAGCCCACGTGCTTTCTTTGTGGAAAAACTGTCCGAAGGTATTGCTACCTTAGGCGCGGCTTTCTACCCCAAACCCGTTATTGTGCGTCTGTCCGATTTTAAATCGAACGAGTACCGTAAATTAGTGGGTGGTTCACGTTATGAACCCGAGGAAGAAAACCCAATGTTGGGCTTCCGTGGCGCAGCGCGCTACATTTCATCCGACTTTGAAGAGTGCTTCCGCATGGAATGCGAAGCGTTGAAGAAAGTTCGCGATGAAATGGGTTTAACCAACGTTGAAATCATGGTGCCTTTCGTTCGCACTTTGTCTCAAGCAGAGCGCGTTATTCAACTTCTGGCCGACAACGGTCTAGAGCGTGGTAAGAATGGTTTGCGCATCATCATGATGTGCGAGGTTCCATCCAATGCGATTCTGGCTACTGAGTTCCTTGAGTACTTCGATGGCTTCTCAATCGGCTCTAACGACATGACCCAGTTAACACTTGGTTTAGACCGAGACTCCGGCATGGAGTTGTTAGCAGCTGACTTTGACGAGCGTGATGAAGCCGTGAAGTTTATGCTTAGTCGTGCTATTGATGCGTGCTTGAAAGCCGGTAAATACGTTGGTATTTGCGGTCAAGGGCCTAGCGATCATCCAGAGCTTGCCGAGTGGCTGCGTGATGAGGGTATTCGCTCGCTGTCGTTGAACCCTGATACCGTCGTGGATACGTGGCAGCGTTTGGCGAATAAAACCACCGCATAAACGGTGTAGGTTACGACCTAGTTAAACAGAAGCGTGCAGTGTTAGAACTGCACGCTTCTTGTTTTTAGAGTGGAAAACGTAGTTAAGAAAGGGGCTTAGCCCTTTACGGGGATCATGTTTCGGCAGTGCCGTATGTGCGCAAAAAAGCCGTAACAATTTGCTGGGTACGTTGTTGTATGGCTTTATCTGACATAGGTGGCATCGCCCCCATCAGCATGCGCAACATATCTGCATCACATAAGCCTTGTAGGTTTGTCGTCATTAACTGGGCGTCGGTTTGACGTAGTTCTCCAGTTTGGATATGACGGGTTAGAATTTGTGTGATTTGAATCCACACGCCGCCACCGATGTATTCAAAAAAACGGCGCCCCACATCGGTTGAGCCACCTACCGATATCACTACCCGTAGTAACTTGGCTGTGTTTTCATCTTGATACAGCAATTGCAGCAACTGTTTAACAAAGTTGCTTAGGATCTGTTCTAGTGGCTGAGATTCATCAATGGTTTCGGCAAAAGCTTGCTGAAAGTCTTCGGCTGCAGCCAACATTGTCGCCAAAAGTAGGTCGTTCTTAGAAGGAAAGTAGTTATACAGCGTTCCCTTAGAGCCGCCGACGCGCGCAGCAATAAGGGACATTGATGCACCTTCATAGCCATGTTCACAAAAAACTTCTTTAGCGATCGAGATCATTCGTTCGCGCCGTTCTTGGGCTTTAGTGGCTCTCACAGGCTTCCCCCTATTAACCAACTGTGAATTAAGCTTAATAAGCTGCGAGCATGTAAATTCGTACCCTGATTTAACCATACGGTACGGTAATCTTATAGTATAACAATTGATGCCAGTTGACAGGGTAACGAGCTTAAGGTGACATGTCTGGAAAACATGTGGCTTTGGGCATAATCCTCATTGAGAAACAATGTATTTTACGTAACTATTCAATGGTATCGTAAGCACAGAACAACTTAAGAGAGAAGCTATGAATCCAGTGGGTCCAATTGTCATTGTGGGTGGCGGGGCTGGTGGTTTGGAATTAGCCGCCAAGCTGGGGCGTAAGTTCGGCCCTGAAAGCGTCTATTTAATTGATAAAGATGACGATCATATATGGAAGCCGTCGTTACACGAGGTGGCGGCGGGAACGCTGGATATTCACCGCGAGGGCTTGTCGTATTTTATGCTGGCGCGTGATTGCGGTTTTACGTTCATCCCCGGCGAAATGCTCGAGCTCGACCGTACGAACAAAACCGTTACCTTAGCCGCGGTTTATAACAGTATCGGTGACGAGGTTTTTCCGCAGCGCAGTGTGCAATATGGCACCTTAGTCATGGCTGTAGGCAGCAAATCAAATTTTTTCAACACTCCCGGTGCTTCAGAGCACGCTATTACCTTAGACTCAACCAAACAAGCAGAGCGTTTTCGCTTACGCCTGCTTCATGAGTTAACGCGAGCTACTGACGAGCCCGTACGTAAACCCTTGCAAATTGCCATTGTAGGTGGTGGGGCGACGGGGGTAGAGCTCGCGGCAGAGCTAATGGAAGCGAGTGACAGCTTGCGTTCATACGGCATGAACACATTGGATCCTGCTCGTGACATAAAAATAACCTTGCTCGAAGGTGCCGATCGGATTCTCTCTGCATTACCCGAAAAAGTATCGGCTCGAGCAGAACAGTTATTGCGTAGCCGAGGTGTTCAGGTCTGTACCCGGGTTAAAGTGGCTGAAGTACACGCCGATCACTTGCTTGATAGTGAAGGCCGACGTTACGAAGCCGATTTATGTGTTTGGGCGGCGGGGATTAAGGCGCCCGATTTCTTAAGCCAACTTGGCTTGGAAACGAATCGTATTAACCAAATTATCATTGATGGTTATTTGCGTACCGATGACCCAAGTATTTATGCAGTCGGTGACTGTGCGCAGGCGCCTTGGGACGAAGAGGGCGCGTACTTGCCAGCTCGTGCACAAGTCGCACACCAACAGGCCAGTTATTTGTTTGGTGTCTTAGGGCATCGCTTGCGTGGCCAGACGATCGTAGCGAAGCCTTTCCAATACAAGGACTACGGCTCCTTAGTGTCGGTAGGGCACAGTAAGGGGGTAGGTAGCTTGATGGGCGTACTACAGGGTAAAAGTTGGTTCGTTGAAGGCCTAGTAGCACGAACCATGTACATGAGCCTGCACTTGATGCATCACATGGCGGTATTGGGCTTGCTGCGCACGGCATCGTTGGCATTAGGGCGCTTATTGCTGAAACGCTCGGCCCCACGTGTAAAACTTCATTAAAAGGAAGTGGCCTAAGCAAGCTGATCAACAGTGCGTGATCAGCTTGTTTTTATTTAATCAGCTAACTCTGCACGACGACGTACGGTGTCGTGTTTCATCAGGCGTTGCTGTTCGCGAGCCCAATCGCGATCGCGCGAACTATCGCGTTTATCGTGCAGCTTTTTGCCTCGACCTAAGCCTATATCCATTTTGATACGGCCACGTGAATAATGCAGGTTTAGCGGGATAAGGGTATAACCACGCTGTTCCACTCGGCCAATTAACTTGTTGATCTCTTCAGATTTCAATAAAAGTTTGCGTGTGCGCGCTGCGTCGGGGACAATATGGGTCGAAGCAGTTGGAAGCGGGCTAATATGCATCCCAATTACCCAAAGTTCACCATCTCGAATAATGATGTAACTTTCAGCCAGTTGTATATGGCCTGCACGAATGGCTTTCACTTCCCAGCCTTGCAACACTAGCCCGGCCTCGTAAGTTTCTTCAATGAAGTAATCGTGTCTTGCTTTACGGTTGTCAACAATGCTCATGAATTTGTGATCAGCCTTTCATTATAAAATCGATACATTCTATCTATTATCCCCTTATCGATGCATACAGTAAAACGTTCCGTCTTAATCCCTTTTAGTTGCGAGCAAATGTTTGATTTGGTCGCAGATGTAAAACGCTATCCCGAGTTTATGCCATGGTGCGGTGGTTCTGAAGTCAGGCACCAAGATGAGAAAGGCATGGAGGCCAGTGTGACGATCAGTATTGCCGGGGTCAAGCAGACGTTTACCACGCGCAACGAGCACGATTACCCCTCACGCATTAAGCTGAAGCTGGTGGATGGCCCCTTTTCTGCCTTAACAGGCGATTGGGAGTTTATAGCCTTGGGTGAAGACGGCTGTAAGGTTGTATTTATTATGGAGTACGAGTTCTCGAGCCGTGCTTTAGAAATGGTGGTCGGGCCGATTTTTAATCGGGTAGCCAACAGCTTCATTGACTCGTTTACCCGTCGGGCTCATGAGCTTTACGACTAATTAACGAAGGTTATTACAGCAGCTATGTCCACCTCATCCATACCGGTAGAAATACTGTATATTACGCCCGATCAGCAATGGCGACGCCAGCTCACCGTACCCGAAGGAAGCACGGTAGAGCAGGCCATAGCTGCCAGTAAGATTTACGATGAGTTGCCTGAAACACAAGAGCTGACTGTAGGTGTGTATGGCGAACAAGTTAATGCAACACGACAACTTCAGCCTTTCGACCGCATCGAACTTTATCGTAAGCTGGTTTTTGACCCCATGGAGTCTAGGCGACGGCGTGCGCTGCACCGAGCCAACGCACAAGGCTCTAAGCGAGGTAATAAGCGTAGTGCCGCCGCATTAATGTTGGCTAATCAGCAACCGCCTAAAAGCAAGTAGGTATTCGTATGGCTATTGATATCGTTACACGACCTTTAGCCCAAACCGGCCTTAGTTTTGGTCTGATTACACTGAATCGCCCAGAGGCGTTAAATAGCCTCAACCTACAGATGGTGTCCCAACTGTTGGTGCAGCTAGAACAGTGGCAACACAACGCGCATATTGCTTTTGTGGTGCTTAGTGCGCAAGGACACAAAGCTTTTTGCGCTGGTGGTGATGTCAGCGCCTTGTATCATGCTTTAGACGCCAAGCCCTTAGACGTTCATGACTCGTCGCACGGTGTTTATCAGTTTTTCCAAACCGAATATCAACTGAATGGTTTAATTCATCATTACGCCAAACCAATTGTCGTGCTCGGCCATGGCGTATTAATGGGTGGTGGGGTCGGTTTGTTTATGGGGGCTAGCCATCGGGTGGTATTTGATAACACCCGTTTTGCGATGCCAGAAGTGGCCATTGGCTTGTATCCCGATGTGGCGGGTACATGGATGTTAAGCCGCCTACCCGGTGGTGTAGGGGAGTACTTGGCTGTTACGGGCTCACAACTGAGTGCACACGATTGTGGCTTTCTGGGTCTGGCGGATATCTATATGGCGGCGCGCAATCATGAAACCGTATTGGACGACATCAGTTCAATGAATTACGACGTGTCACGTGATGCAGCACAGAATCTGGATGCCGTATTCAGTCACCACAATCAGGCGTGGAATTTTCATTGTTCAGCCGTGTATGAGCAGTTTGGGCTTTTGCGTACACTTGCTTCTTGTCGCTCGGCTCTGGAATTAGAGCACTGTGTTGAACAGTTCGTACAAGTAGATCCCAACAATGCTTATCTGAAACAGGGGCTACAACAGTTACGCTATGCTTCGCCGTTGGCTAAGGCGATTACGTGGCAACTATTGCAGATTAATCGTCGCCACAGCGTCTTACAGACGTTAGAGCGAGACTTATGGGTATCATTGCAGTGTTGTGCAAACGGAGATGTTAGCGAGGGCGTACGTGCGTTGTTAATTGATAAAGACCGGCAACCCAACTGGATAGAACAATCTGAAGTGACCGAGTCGTTGATTCAAGCGTTTTGCCAGCCCGATTGGGCCGGCAAGCACGGAACGAACCTATAGTTTTATCCGTATATTTTCGCGTTGCTCGAAAATATCGTACGGCAGCGCTTGTTGAGTTAACGATACTGAGTCAGATGGGCTAAGGCGATAGCTGATTTGCTCTAAGTCAGCCAGCATGACCTCTGCCAAAATCCAGTATGTATCTTGATGTTTGGCAAAATTAATGATCCGTCCTATGGCGCTATCATCGCCAGACGCGCTAAACAAGTCGGCACCAACGACTAAGGGCGTGTCGCCTAATTGCTCAGTGGTAATGCTGAATAAGGCACTACGTCGGCGAATTGTGCCGCGGTAATGACTACGTGCCACCACCTCTTGGCCCGGAAAGCAGCCCTTGGTGAAGCTGACAGCACCAATTAGCTCTAGGTTCAGTGTTTGCGGTATAAACGTGTCTTGTGTTTCAACACGGATATGAG
>DATGRU010000133.1:0-2651 GCA_035303295.1 Paenalcaligenes sp. | reverse complement strand
TGCGCATGGGGGTTTCGGCTGGGGCAAATATTGGTGAGCGTCTGATGGCGCAAGGAGTGCGTCATTACGGTCAGTTACGTGAACGCGGTCAAGAGTGGATTCGTAACGTCGAAATTGACACGCAGCGCTTTGATGACTTGCCTTCCACCTTCTCTGGTGGGATGCAGCAGCGTTTGCAAATTGCTCGCAATTTAGTCTCCAGCCCGCGTCTGGTGTTTATGGACGAGCCTACTGGTGGTTTAGACGTTTCGGTGCAAGCGCGCTTGCTGGATCTATTGCGCGGTTTGGTACGCGAGTTAAATCTGGCGGTGGTAATCGTTACACACGATTTAGCGGTAGCGCGATTGTTGGCAGATCGTTTGGTGGTGATGCGCCGCTCACGTGTTGTGGAAACCGGTCTGACGGATCAGGTCTTGGATGATCCACAACATCCCTACACCCAGCTGTTGGTGTCTTCTGTATTGCAGCCATAGGAATAGAACGATGCATAACGTGATTGAAGTAAAGAATGTGCACAAGACCTTTACCTTGCATCAGCAGCAGGGTGTGGTGCTAAAGGTGCTGGAAGACATTAGCTTTAATGTGGCCGCAGGCGAATGTGTCATTTTGCATGGGCAGTCCGGTGCCGGTAAATCAACCTTGATGCGTACCTTGTACGCCAACTATTTGGCGCAACAAGGCAGCATTCGAGTTTGGCACGGTGATGAGTACGTTGAAATGGTGGGTGCACAGCCACGCACCATCATGGCTATTCGTAAAGAGGTGATGGGTTACGTCAGCCAGTTTTTACGGGTGATTCCCCGTGTGTCATGCCTGGATGTGGTGATGGAGCCCGCCTTATCCCGTGGTTGGACGAAAGAACGTGCTCAAGCTCGTGCTGAATCCCTGTTAACGCGTTTAGGTATTCCTCAGCGCTTATGGTCTTTAGCGCCCGGCACCTTCTCGGGCGGTGAGCAACAGCGGGTCAACATTGCACGTGGTTTTATTGTGAGTTGGCCAGTGTTGCTGCTGGACGAGCCCACCGCTTCGTTGGATGCAACCAATCGCCAAGTGGTGTTGGAGCTCATTCAAGAGGCCAAGCAAGAAGGTTCGGCCATTATTGGTATTTTTCATGACGAGTTAGCACGGGATGCGGTCATGGATCGTTGTATTGAATTGTCTTCTTTGGAGTTAAGTCATGTTGCCTGAGCAAATTTATACCAATGCCAAAATGGTGCTGGCCGACGAAGTGGTACATGGCACGATCGTGATCGACGGTGGGCGAATCCGTTCGATCAGCGCTGGCTCCACATCTGCACCGAATGCAGTGGATCTGCAAGGCGATTACCTGATGCCCGGCTTTATTGAGCTGCATACGGATAATTTAGAGCGTTACATGAACCCCCGCCCTGGGGTGGACTGGCCTTCTATGCCCGCCGTGGTTGCGCACGACGCGCAGTTGGTGAGTGCGGGGATCACCACGGTGTTTGATGCTTTATCCATTGGTGATGTAGACCCTAAACAAACTCGGCTTAAACAGTTGCCGCGCATGATTCAGGCGATTGAACAGGCGGGAACTAGCCAAGTGCTGCGTGCAGACCATTATCTGCATTTGCGTTGTGAAGTAAGCCACGAAAGCACCCTAGATACTTTTAAGGATCTGGCTGCAGCGCACGATTCGCTACGTTTGGTATCGGTGATGGATCACACGCCCGGTCAGCGTCAATTTGTGAAGTACGAGAAGTATCGCGAATACTACCAAGGCAAGTATCACTTAAGCGATGAGCAGATGGATGCGTTCATCGTTAAGCAAAAAACCAATGGAGAGAAATACAGCGACCTTTTCCGTAAAGAAATTGTGGCCCTGTGCCAGCAGCGCGACATTGCGCTGGCCAGCCACGATGATGCAACCATCGAGCACGTAGAAGAGTCGGCCGATTTTGGCATGAGCATCGCCGAATTTCCCACCACTGAAGTAGCGGCGGTGCGTAGTCACGAGCGTGGCCTGAAAGTGCTGATGGGTGCGCCCAATATTGTGCGTGGTGGTTCGCACTCGGGCAATATTGCCGCTGCTGATTTAGCGCGTAAAGGCGTGTTGGATATTTTATCCAGCGACTACTACCCCTCTAGCTTGTTACGTGCAGTGCGTGGTTTAGTGGATATGGAAGGTGGCTACGCTTTACCTAAAGCCGTGGCAACGGTCAGTTTGGCACCCGCACAATCGGTTAATTTACAGGACCGCGGGCAGATTAAAGAAGGCTTGCGAGCCGACTTAATTCACGTCAAAGATGTGGCCGATCAGTTCTTGATCAGTCAGGTATGGCGTGAGGGCAATCGGGTATTCTAATGGCAGGACAATTGGTTTACCTTGTTGGGCCATCGGGTAGCGGTAAAGACAGCATTTTGCGGGAGCTGGCTCCCGCATTGCCGGCCGATTATGTCATTATGAAGCGGGTTATTACGCGCCCGAGCTCGCCCGAGACTGAAGATTTCGATTCACTGAGTCTAGAAGCTTTTAATCAGCAAGAGGCTCAGGGTGAGTTTGCATTAAGTTGGCGCGCTAATGGTTTGGCTTACGGGGTACGAACCGAGCTGGATCAGCACTTAGTAGCAGGCAAAACGGTGCTGGTGAACGGCTCGCGTGGGCACTGGACAAACGTGGTAGCGCGTTA
>DATGRU010000132.1:0-3341 GCA_035303295.1 Paenalcaligenes sp. | reverse complement strand
CATCGCTTCTCGATCCAAACCAACAGCCGAGCGCAACTCCGGCGCGATCAAGATACGACCTGCTGAGTCCATGTCCACATCTTGAGCACTACCTAACAGCAAACGCTGAAGGGCTCGGGCAGACATGGGAAATGCAGCAATTTGTTGGCGCTTTTCTTCCCACAACGAACGGGGATACACCAACAAACAACCATCAGGGTGGCGGGTTAGGGTTAAACGCCCCTCTTCACGTTCAATCAGCGCGTCACGATGCCGAGTCGGAATTGACATCCGACCCTTTGCATCAAGCGTGAGTGCGCTGCTTCCTTGGAACATGCCCTTTTCCCCACTTTTTTCCATAAAATCCTACTTTTTCCCACTCTAAGCCATGAGCAAGAAACGGTCAAGATGGAAAATGCTTTTTTTTCAATGACAACAAACACTTAGCCTTGCTCTACGCAAAGCCACACATTAAAAAAACGCATGAAATCAAGAAATTGGGAGCACAACTAAAAGTTGTTTGTACGATTGCAAGGGAAAACCATGCGTAACCATGCTTTCAATCCCTAACAATGTCTGACCTATTGAAGGAGCCGCGGCATAAATTGCGACACTTGCAGAAGAAGAGAGGTGGAGCGCAGAAAAAACACGATAAAATGTGGGACAGGCCTATAGGCCGGATTTTGTAGGCCAATTTCTTGGCTGGCAATCATTCGTCTGGGCGCATTATTGCTAATACGCTCTAGCCATCTACCCGCATACTCGGACGAGCCGCCTTACAAGCCTAAGCTTACGTATGCCTATTTGATGTTGCTCCGGATAGAGGTTACCGCGTTTCACCCTACAACGGCGACCAGCGTGTGCTGATCGAATTACGGAGATGGCCGTAACTGTGTCTGGCCTAAGCCAAACCCCCGCCGCAGACTCGTCTCTGTGGCCCTATTCCTCGGCAAGTGTTGCGCGAGCAACCTTACCGGACGGCTGTTAGCCGCTACCCTGCTCTATGGAGTCCGGACCTTCCTCGATATGATAAATACCGCGATTGCCCAGCCTGCCCCACATGAATCATTGTAACCTGCGACAATAGATATGTTTATGCTTTATTCTGTTTTTAATGGAGTTCTATGTCGATCAATCTAATTACGCTATCTGAGATCCAGCTAGCGTTTGGACATCATCCCTTACTCGACAAGGCAGACCTCACCATTGCCAGCGGCGAGCGCTGTGGCTTAATTGGTCGAAATGGTGCCGGAAAGTCATCTCTCTTAAAACTGCTCGACGGACGTCTGCAACCAGACGACGGCCAAATTATGCGCAGCACCGGCCTTCGCGTCACCACCGTCGAACAAGAGCCGGAACTCCCGCCCGATCAAAGCATTTACGACTACCTCTGTGGCGACTTCACCGAAACTGAAGATTGGCAACGTCCAGCCCGCGTTGGCGCCCTAATTGATCAACTGAAATTACCACCCGAGGCTATTACGCAAACCTTATCCGGCGGCATGCGCAAACGCGTGGCCCTAGCTAAGGCTGTCGCCGACGAGCCCGACCTACTACTGCTTGACGAACCCACTAACCACCTCGACTTCGACGGCATCCTCTGGCTGGAACAACTGCTGCTATCGTTTCGTGGCAGCGTCATTGTCATTACCCACGACCGCCAATTTCTGGATACGGTTACCACGCGCATTATCGAGCTCGACCGCGGTCAACTATTCAGCTTTCCCGGTAACTTTAGCGAGTGGCAGCGACGCAAAGCAGAATGGTTAGAAGCCGAAAAACAGCAAAACGCTAAATTTGATAAGTTTTTAGCGCAAGAAGAAGTCTGGATTCGCACGGGCGTACAAGCACGTCGCACTCGCGATGAAGGCCGGGTACGACGCCTCGAGGCCTTACGTCGAGAACGCTCAGCCCGTCGAGAGCGCTCAGGTAACGTGCGCTTTGCCATTGCTGAGGGTAAACGATCCGGAAAACTGGTCGTTGAAGCCGAAAACATTCATCATGCCTTCAACGATCGCGTATTAATTCGCGATTTTTCCACCGTTCTTATGCGCGGGGACCGTATTGGTTTTATCGGCCCCAACGGTGCGGGCAAAACCACCTTACTTCGTATTCTTCTAGGCAAGCTAACACCGACGCAAGGCACAATTAAACATGGAACCAGCCTGAACATCGGCTACTTCGACCAAATGCGCTCAGGGTTAGATGAGGACACAACGCTTGTGGAAACAATTAGCCCCGGTACCGAATGGATAGAAATTGGCAATCAGCGCAAACACGTTATGCGCTACCTAGAGGACTTCCTCTTCCCCGCCGCGCGTGCGCATTCGCCTGTACGCACGTTGTCTGGTGGAGAAAGAGCTCGCCTTGCATTAGCACGCATGTTTGCCCAACCCACTAACATTCTTGTACTCGACGAACCCACCAACGATCTCGATATCGAAACACTGGAACTGCTCGAAGAGCTTTTACAAGAATACACCGGCACCGTACTACTGGTCAGTCACGACCGTAGCTTCTTAAATAACGTCGTCACACAAGTTATTGCCGCAGAGGGGGACGGTCATTGGCAAGAATATGTTGGTGGATACGATGAGTGGTTAGCACAACGCCCCGAACCCAGCGAGGCTGCTACTAAAACCGCTAGCGAGACAAAAACCAACACAGCCAAAAGCGAAAGCGCATCCCAAAAAACCACCAACGACAATAACTCACGGCCTCGTCGTGGCTCGCGCCTCGCCCCATGGGAAGAAAAAGAGTTAGCAGAAATTCCTGAAAAAATCGCTCAAGCTGAAGCAAAACAAGCTGAATTAGCTGCCGCGTTAGCTGATCCGGATATTTATAAAGATGACTTCAACAAAGCCGAAGCATTAAATCAGGAGATCAAAGAGATCGAAGACGAGTTAGCCACGTTATTCGATCGCTGGGAAACGCTGGAAGACAAAGCGCAGTAAACCTGCAAAGCCGGCCGTATAAGAGCTCATCTTGTACTCTTGTACGGAACCGGCTCGCTGCGCAATAAGCATCTACTAGGGCTATGCTCCTTTGCTAACCTTTAGCGACCACTCTAAGCTTTCGCCGCCAGCCAAAGGCACCACTTCATCAGCCCCCAACTGCAAGCTTTGCGGAATCGTAAAGCTGCGCTTCTCTAAGGTGATGGTTTCAGCATTCACCGGAAGGCCGTAAAAAGCAGGGCCATTTTCACTGGCAAACGCTTGCAAGCGGTCCAACTTACCGACTGAATCAAAAGCTGTTGCATACAGCTCGAGCGCGTGCAGCGCCGTATAACAGCCCGCGCAACCACAGTCTTGTTCTTTACGACCTCGCGCATGGGGCGCACTATCTGTACCTAAAAAGAATCG
>DATGRU010000131.1:0-4609 GCA_035303295.1 Paenalcaligenes sp. | reverse complement strand
TTGGCTAACAGATTGATATATAGCTATGTTTTAATAATTAAGTCAATATTTATTAGTGTTTTATAGTGAAATAAATCAGGAGGCCTAGAGAGCGTCTTAATGTGCCAAGAACGTAGCCATGACGCAGAGAGCAACGCTATAAAGTGGATAGGGGTTTCCCCTAGGTTGGTGTTGTCATTCTAAATAATCTCGTTTAGCCTTTGTTTCGGGTGTCGGATCAACATGGGGTTGGTCTAGGACAGATAACGCGCTGGTCGGGCCGCCACGCATAGTCATTATTGCGTCCTACTTCATGCACACCTATCCTCAACCTCCCGTTGCGCAGCAACGGATGCGCTCATTTTTAGCCGCCTGCCAACGACTCTTACATATCGAAGCCGCTGGCGGTGCCATTCTCATCACCGCAGCGTTAGCTGCTTTCGTACTTGCCAATACCTCGGCGGCATCCACCTATCACGCCTTTTGGTCAAGCGAACTTAGTTTCGGTTATGGCCCCTATCTTATTTCGCAGCCTCTGCAGTTTTGGGTAAACGATGGCCTGATGACCCTGTTCTTTCTTGTAGTAGGAATGGAGGTGCGTAGCGAGATTCATGATGGTGCGCTTTCTACTGCTAGAACCGCAGCCTTGCCGTTAGCAGCTGCGATCGGTGGGGTGCTGGTGCCAGCTTGCTTATACTTATGGCTAAACGCAGCGGGTGAAGCGAGCGATGGTTGGGCGGTGCCGACAGCCACGGATATCGCTTTTGCCGTTGGCGTTTTGGCATTGCTAGGTCGCTCCATTCCAGCTAACGTGCGTATTTTGCTGTTAGCAGTCGCCATCATTGATGATATAGCGGCAGTGCTGATCATCGCATTTTTCTACTCCGGCGGCCTCGATGTTGCGGGCTTACCGTTGGCAGCTGCCGGTATCGTATTAGTCCTCGCCATGCAGCGGTTGGGTTTTAGTGCCGCTTACCTTTATATTGTGCCTGGTGCGCTGTTGTGGTTTGGCTTTTTAACCATAGGCATCCATCCAACCCTAGTGGGGGTAGTATTGGGCTTAATGACGCCCGTTGCCGCTAAAACGTTAGGGAAACCAGCCCAACTGCAGTTAGAGCAAGAAGCCGGTCGCGTTGCATCGGGTTTTAAAAAAGATGCGCTTAATGATGACCATAATTTGGCCGCTAGCTTACAAAAGATACGTGAAGCTCAACGCGAACTGTTGCCGCCCGTTATGCGTGTGCAGCGCGCCTTACACCCTTGGGTGGCTTTTATGGTGATGCCAATCTTCGCCTTTGCTAACGCTGGGGTTACCGTAGACGGCGTGGACTTATCGATGAGTGCAGCACAATCGGTCATGTTGGGCGTTACCGTAGCCTTGGTGTTCGGTAAGCCTCTGGGTATTTACTTGATGTGTCTCATTGCGGTAGCTAGCGGCCTTTGCAAGCTGCCCACAGGCGTCAGTTGGGGTGGGGTGGCCTTAGTTGGTATTTTTGCAGGGATTGGCTTTACCATGTCCATTTTTATTGGCACTTTAGCCTTTAACGATCCGAACTTATTAAATGCTGCAAAACTAGGGGTGTTAATTGCGTCGGTAGCCGCAGCGGTCCTCGGCCTAGTCTTCGGAGCAGGATTGGGAAAGCGGCAGGGCAGAACGTAGATAACGTGACAAAACAGGATTAAATAGACGGAACGTGTCTTAGCCTTGACACAATCCGCTATATCACGCTATTATTCCTTTCTTCACAGATTTAGGCGGTTAGCTCAGTTGGTTAGAGCGCTACGTTGACATCGTAGAGGTCGCTGGTTCGAATCCAGTACTGCCTACCAGAATACATACAAGCTGTACCAAGCCAGACCAAGCAAAGCCGCGCCAAATATGGGTTGCGGCTTTTTTGTTGCCCAGTCAGACCAAGCCAGAACAAGCCATAACAAAATAATTTGGGGGTATGGTTGGGGGTATGAGTTATAGCGTTTGGGGTATGGAATTTTTAGGGCTGCTTTCGCTGCTCATCCAGATAATCAGACCACCATTGCATCAGCTTAATTCGCTCCGCTAAATATTGAGCGTGGTTGTACGCCCGCCGCACCGTGTTCCTGTCGCGGTGCGCAAGCTGGCGCTCAATAGCGTCGGGGCGAATATTGCTTTCCTCGTTCATGATCGTTGAGGCGAGCCACCTGAATCCGTGACCAGTCTGCAGTCCGTCAAAGCCCATAACTTTCAGGGCTTTATTAATGGTGTCACCGCTCATGACAGAGTTTCGTGGGTTATGAACGTTTGGAAATAAGAATTTAAATTTTCCAGTATGGTCATGTAATCGCTTTAGAATTTCTAATGATTGAGTTGAAAGAGGAATGATGTGCTCAGGCGCGATCTCTTTTTGCACTAATCGTCCTTTCATGCGGCTACCGGGTATCAGCCACAAAGCTTCGTCAAAATTGAACTCGCTCCATTCAGCCCAACGTAATTCATTTGTTCTGGGGAAGGTGCGCATCATTAGCTGTATGGCAAGCCGTGTCTCGGGGCGGCCGTGATATTGCTCAATGCTTTTAAGCAGGTGAGGCAGATCCTCTTTCGAGACGTGGGGGAAGTGTTGTACGGGCGGGCGTTCGCGTAAAAACTGTCTTAGCCCTTGAGTAACATCGGTTTGAGCCATCCCGATTCCACAGCCATAACGAAACACCATGCCAACGGCATCTAAAACTCGTGTGGCCATTTCCAGAGCGCCGCGCTCTTCTACTCGCCTCACAGCATCTAAAACCATTTTGCCGTTAATGTTTTCTATCGGTAGATCACCGAAGTACGGATATATATTTGCCTTGAGGGCATTGCTTACGCGCTGGTAATACCCGGCGCTTCAGACAGCTTGACGCGTTTCTAGGCATAGCTCGGCTATAGCTAAGAAAGTAGGGCGAGGGTCTTTGCCAAAGTCGTCATTGGACTCTGCTGGGTCAAGGCCTTGCGATAGCTGTTCTTTTGCTTTTTCTCGTAGAGCTCGAGCTGCGGCCAGCGTTATCTGAGGATAAGGGCCAAACGTTAGGGTATTTTCCTTGCGACTTATAGGGCGTCTGTATTTTAGCCGCCAACGCTTAGAGCCACTAGCAAGCACTTCTAAATAAAGGCCCCCACCGTCAAAGTGACGGTTTTTACCACCCGGAGCATGCTTTATAGCTCTACACTTTTTGTCGGTGAGTGGGGGAAGTCTTTTGGACATTGAGATTGGTCTCCTTAAGATAAGCGTCTGGCTCTTTAAGCCAAGCCAAGATATCCGAACCGCGCCATGCAGTACATGCTCGGCTGGTAATGGTCGCGGCCGGAGCTTGTCCTTTTAAAATTCGTTGACGCCATGTTTCTCTTGAGAAGGGGATTCGGTCTGCAAACTCATCCCAGCGATAAAGTCCTTCGGGCCTTATTGTTTGCACGGCTTTGGAACTGATTCGTGAACGCATATTCTTAGTGCTCATGGTTTTTTCCTTGTGCTCTCCATCCGGCGCCATCACCGAAAATCATGTTTGTTGGACTTAGCTCGGCGCTTAGGCCGATTTTCCCGTGCTCGAGGTAGCCGTACAGCTCACATTTATCGAGCAGTTGATGAGTTTCGCCGTTGCGCAGGGTAAAAAATTGCCCCGGTTCAATATGCTGAAGTCGGGGCAGGGGTTTAGCGTATTCTTTGCGGTTAGTCGTCACATTCGTGTTCCTCTTGTAGCAGTGAGCTCTTGCTCATCCTTTAATTTGTGCGACGCATCGATCCACGAATTCACGAGATCAAGGGCGCTGCGTTGTGCTGAAAGCATGTGGCCCTTATCGGCAATACCGCATAGGTCGTGCAGAGTGGTTACAGCCATGCGGATCTTGGATAGCTCATTGCCGTTCAGCCCGTACTTGCCGAGCCGGTTAAAGCGCATTCCTACACCTTCTAGTGCAGTGGCTGCGTTCTCGAAAATTGGCTGCAGAGCAGAAATTTCTTCCTTTGCATTGCCGAACTCGTACAGACGAGCAGCAAGGCAAAACCCGAGCGCGTTGGCCTGAACAAGGGAAAGGAAGTCAGCTTCGGTGCCGTTCCCGTCTGTCATGCTCGTGATCGATGCGTAGACAGGCATAAGCAGTTTTGTAATAGCGTCGGTGCTTATGTCGTCAAATGATGTGGAAAGCATGTTTAGGCCGATACGAGCCCACGCACGACGCTTATCAATGACGCGGGCTGGCTTATGTTTTCTGAGCGCTCGGCGCTGCGCTCTGTTTAATACAGTCATTCGTCACTACCGTTCTTATCGATTGCATAACCGGTTAGAAAGCCGAATACGTAGGCCACAGCAGCGGTCAGCACGTATAAGGCTGTTTGCACACTGAAGTCAGTCATATCTTCACCAAATCGTTAGCCGCAGTAGGGCAAAAGAAAGGGCTGGAAAAGCCAGCCCGAAAATTAGCGTAAACAGTGTGTAGAAAGCCCATCGTTTTATTCTCATAGGATTCGCCCGTTATTCCAGTTGCCCTTGTAGGGCACGTTAGAGGCCATCGAGAACAATGGTTTGTTTTCAGGGTAGAGCTCAGCCGTGCGCTCTAAATTGATGCGCTCTTGCTGTGATGGCTTAGATTCTTTGCGGTTGTAAACCGATAGCGAGTCTTTGG
>DATGRU010000130.1:0-3401 GCA_035303295.1 Paenalcaligenes sp. | reverse complement strand
CCCACGCTCAACGTGCCTGTGACGTCTGGGTGCCCTAAGGCTTGGGCTGCATGGCGGGTGACGCCAGCCAGCGCCTCTGCAACCGACAAGCGAAATAATGTGGCGCCCATATTCAGCATTAACAATAAGGACGTAGTGGGTGAGGTGCCCGGATTGCAATCGGTGGATAAGGCAATGGGCACGGCGTGCTGACGCAGTAGTTCGATAGGGGGCAGTTGGGTTTCCCGTAAAAAGTAGTAGGCGCCCGGTAGCAGTACGGCGACGGTGCCTGCTTCTTTCATGGCCAGAATGCCGTCCTCGTCAAGGAATTCAAGGTGGTCAGCAGACAGCGCTTGATAGCGGCTGGCCAGTTTACTGGCCCCCATTAGCGACAGTTGTTCTGCATGCACTTTAATGTCTAGCCCTAAGGACTGCGCTTTCTCAAAGACGCGCTCGGATTGCGCTAAATCGAAAGCGATGCGTTCACAAAATACATCGACAGCATCAACTAAGCCTTCTGCCGCTAAGCGTGGCAGCATGGTGTTACAGACCAAGTCGATGTAGTCATCGGGACGGTTTTGGTATTCCGGCGGCAGAGCATGCGCGCCTAAGAAGGTGGTGCGCACGGTAATGGCTTGGCTTTCGCCTAGGCGTCGAGCTACCCGAAGCATTTTGCGTTCTGTTTCTAGGTCGAGCCCATAACCGGACTTAATTTCGATGGCCGTTACCCCTTCGCGCTGTAAATTGCGTAATCGACGTATGGCAGATTGATAGAGCTCGTCCTCACTGGCATCACGTGTGGCCCGTACGGTAGAGACAATGCCACCGCCGCGTCGAGCGATTTCCTCGTAACTGGCACCCGCCAAACGCAGCGCAAACTCTTCCGCTCGATTGCCGCCAAAGACCAAATGCGTGTGGCAGTCGATCAAGCCGGGAGTCACGATTTCCCCATTTAGACGATGATGCATGAGCCCGCCCTGTTGGTACACAGCGGGCAAAGCGGTGTGTTCGCCCAGCCATACAATGCGATCATCCTCGACAACAAGGGCTGCATCGCTAATGATCAGGTCGGGGTCGGCAGTGGGCGCCAGCTGTAGGTTAGTCCAAAGGCTACGGGTGCTCATGATCAAGGTCCTTTGTCATGGCAACCAGCGTGCCAACAGGCTGGTTGCCGGTAGGGTAGAGGAGACGTGGTGCTGCAGTGTTGTTGTTTCACCGCACCGCTACACGACTGCTTTCACCCATGTGTATGGTTTGACATCGCCCAAGCCTTAGCGGCATAACTAAGCCAACCAGCTGGGTGATGACGTTGTTACTGCTGCAATATTTGTATATACATACAGAATTATGGGCGAAAGTTCACGGCGATACAATGCGTTTTCAGGGTAAATACCCAGCAACAAGGGCGATTTTGTTTGCAGTGTACAGACTGGGGGGCTGTTGCGAATCGTCTTGGCATGGCATTATCTGTAAATACAGAGCTTGTCGATACGCCTTATTACGGCAAATTGGTCGACTTGCTCTTTTGTTTAGCTATTAATCGTTCTTACATTCAGGGCCGCCGTCGTTATTATGCAATCTCAAACTCCTTTTACTTTTACCCAGCGTGCACAAAAGCTTACTAGCTCCGCTATCCGAGAAATTCTGAAAGTTACGACTCGCCCCGAAGTCATTTCTTTTGCCGGAGGCTTGCCCTCCGCCGATGGTTTCCCTGTTCAAGAAATCCACGAGGCCTTTGACCGCGTGTTGAAGCGTGACGGTCGTGTTGCGCTACAGTATGGACCTACCGAAGGGTATGGCCCGCTACGTGAATGGGTTGCTGCTGACTTAAGTCAGGATGGCGTGGTAGTGCAGCCCGAAGAAGTGCTGATCGTGTCCGGATCGCAGCAAGCCTTGGATTTGCTGGGTAAATTATTTGTCGACGTAGGCAGCAAAATTTTGGTTGAGTCGCCCACCTACTTGGGGGCCTTGCAGTCATTTTCCTTATTCGAGCCGAACTACGTTTCGATTGCGACCGATGATCAAGGCTTAATTCCTTCGGAAGTGTCCGAGCCTAAAGCGCAGGGTGCTCGCTTTGTATACGCGTTACCCAACTTTCATAACCCGATGGGGGTTACGCTAAGCCTTGAGCGCCGCCAAGAATTGGTCGAGCGCTGTGCTGCAGCGAATATCCCTATTGTGGAAGATGACCCCTACGGTGAATTACGCTACGCCGGTTCGCACCTGCCTAGTTTGTTGAATCTGGGCCGCAAAGCTGGTGCCACGGTGATTCGTTTGGGTTCTTTTTCTAAGGTCTTGGCTCCCGGTTTGCGTCTGGGTTATATCGTGGCACCCAAAGAAATCATTGATAAGTTGGTACAGGTTAAGCAAGCTACCGATTTGCATTCGTCATCTATTACGCAAATGGCGGTTTACGAGGTCATCAAAGACGGCTTTTTAACCAAGCATTTGCCCGCGGTACGCGACTTGTACAAGCGTCAGTGTGAGTTCATGCTTGATGCCATGACCGAGCACTTCCCAGAAACCGCCAGTTGGACACGACCCGAAGGTGGCATGTTCATCTGGGTGAAGCTACCGCAAAACGTGGATGCACAAGAATTGCTGGCTAAAGCCATTGATCGTCACGTTGCCTTTGTGCCCGGCGCGCCGTTTTATGTGAATGACGATTTCCAACGCAATACAATGCGTTTAAGCTTTGTAACGGTCAGCGAAGAGCGTATTCGCCAAGGTATTGCTATTTTGGGTCAGCTTATTCGCGAAGCCTCCGAAAACTAAGCGCTACAATACGCTTTTTTGTAGCGGCGTACCGGAACGCCGCTACCTCGGTTGTTTCAGTCGATACCTGAAGAGTGTCGCTTTGTATGTCTGCCAATAATTCAACTCCAACTCCCCATCGTACCGACTTAAATGATATGCGCCCCGACGACTGGGTAGCGCGCTGGTTACCCCAGTCTTGGGGGCCTTATGCCAGATTGTGTCGTTTAGATCGCCCGGTGGGTACATGGCTAACTTTATTGCCTACCATTGCCGCATTAGTCCACGCGGCGGACGGTTTACCCACCTTATGGCGACTGTTTATTTTCTCGCTGGGCGCGTTGTTAATGCGTGGCGTGGGCTGCTGCTTCAACGATATTTTCGATAAAGATTTCGACCACCGCGTTGAACGCACACGCTTTCGTCCTTTAACCAGTGGGCAGTTAAGTCTTAAAAAGGCGTGGGTATTTGTGCTGGCGCAGTTGGTGGTGTGTGCCTTGCTGTTATTGGCCATTAATCCTTACAGCCGGCTGTTGGCCTTAATTTTAGTGCCCATTGTCATCATTTATCCCCTATGTAAGCGCTTTACGTATTGGCCTCAGGCGGTGTTGGGCATTGCCTTTAATTGGGGCATGCTGATGGCGTGGTCCGATACCCAGAATGTTGTG
>DATGRU010000129.1:0-3051 GCA_035303295.1 Paenalcaligenes sp. | reverse complement strand
CAGCCATCACATGGCTAGAGGCCGCAACGCAGGTGTCATTAAGCGACTTGGTGGTCGTTATTGCACCATGCGGCGAAGAGCAAATTGAAGAATACCGCATCGGCTTTAATACCGAAGGCAGCACTAATGCCCTATACGGTGCTATTTGGCCCATCTTAAGCCCAGACGAAACAGACACCAACAGTGCAGACTACCTGAACATCCCCAATGAAATTGCCTCGCTACTAAAAGAGTTTGAGGTCGGTGAAATACGCTTATTACCGGGGCTGTATTTACCTGAAACCTGCGACGATTGTGGTGCTCCCTATTTCCCCAATGCAACGGGCGATATGGCGCATCCCGACCTGCCTGAAGAAATTAATCTCGACCCCTTACAACTACATTAACCCCTTGTGTTGAATTTCGATATTTTTTGCCGTGTGGTGGATAACTACGGCGACATTGGTGTGTGCTGGCGTTTAGCTCGGCAGCTGGTTCATGACCCTGCTGTGCATCAGGTACGGTTGTGGGTAGACGATTTGCGCAGTTTTCAGCGTATTGAACCCACTGTGAGCCCACAGCTTTCTGCTCAAACAGTTGCCAATGTCGCTATTCACCATTGGAGCGACAGCGCTGAACACTACCCACCCCTACACGAGGTGGTGATTGAAGCCTTTGCCTGCACCTTACCCGCAGCCGTTGAAGCGGCTATTAGCCCTAAGCAACTGTGGATAAACCTCGACTATTTAAGCGCAGAACAGTGGATTAACGACTTTCATGCGCTGCCTTCCCCCCAAGGGTCGGGGCGGCAGAAGTATTTCTTTTTTCCCGGTTTCACCGAACAGACAGGTGGCTTACTACGCGAACACGATCTACTTAGCCGACAAGAACTCTATTTACAGCAGCCCCAACAGGCACGTGAGTTGTGGGCAACATTAGGCTTAAACGACGCACAGCAACACGAACTGCTAAATGATGAACGACAGGCTGTGGTGTTGTTTCACTACCCTGAAGCCCCTGTTAATGCATTGCTTCAAACCCTAGCAGCACAAGCTGAGCAGTATCTGGTTCTTAGCCCTACTCAATTTAGCGCTACCCAGCTTGCTTATCAGAACCAACACTTGCAACTGCACACCTTTGATTTTGTACAGCAAGATGAATTCGATCACTTGCTATGGAGCAGCACATTCAATTTGGTACGCGGCGAAGACTCCTTGCTACGCGCCTTGTGGGCAGGCAGGCCCATGATTTGGCAGCCCTATATTCAAGACGACGATTTGCATCTGGAAAAGTTGGATGCCTTGTTGGACACCAGCCCACTAAGCGCGTCCACCAAAGCGCTGATGCGCAGCTGGTCTACTGCAGATGGCGCTGCCTTTGCCCAACAACTACACCATGCATTGCAAGCCGAAGCATGGCAAACATGGTGCGATGAAGCCCGGTTGTGGCGCGAACAACTCGCAAAACAAAGCTCGTTACGCGAGCGCTTAATCGCCTTCTGTACTGAACAGCTCCGAACACGTTAAAATAGACGATTTAGACCTCCGCTAACAACGATGTGCGCGGAGCCATCCTTAACCGGAGTTCTTTTACTTATGAAAACCGCACAAGAGGTACGCGTCGGGAACGTCGTAATGGTTGACGGCGCGCCCCTAGTTGTACAAAAGTCCGAATACAATAAATCTGGCCGCAACTCGGCTGTAGTTAAGCTGAAGTTTAAAAACCTGCTTACCGGCAGCCCCAGCGAAGCCGTGTACAAGGCAGACGAAAAATTTGAAGTCGTGCTGCTCGAGAAAAAAGAATGCACGTACTCCTACTTCGCCGATCCCCTGTACGTATTCATGGATCAAGACTACAACCAGTACGAAGTTGAAGCCGATAGCATGGGCGATGCCCTGAACTATTTGGAAGACGGTATGGTCGCTGACGTAGTCTTCTACGAAGACCGTGCAATCTCGCTTGAATTGCCCACTACCGTTGTTCGTGAAATCACATACACCGAGCCGGCCGTTCGCGGTGACACCTCGGGTAAAGTATTGAAGCCTGCAACCATCGGTTCTGGTTTTAATATATCCGTACCATTGTTCTGCGAAATCGGTGACAAAATCGAAATCGACACACGTACGAACGAGTACTGTAGTCGCGTTAATTCCTAATCGAGTAGTGCTCGCTTTATCGCGATGCCAGCGTGCACAAAAAAGCCACTTCCTTGGAAGTGGCTTTTCTTTTTTGCGATGCGCTATGCGTCTTACTGCAGGCGGTCGTCGTCCAAAAACTCTGGAATAGGCATGACGGCAATGCCCTCTTCCGCTAGTTCAGCGTATTCATCTGCTGTAGCACTGCCCCGAATGGAACGCTCTTCCACTTCACCGTTATGCATACGTCGCGCCTCTTCCGCAAAGTTTGTGCCCACGTCATCCGACTTGCGCACAATGTCTTTAAACTTGCGCATCATTTCAGCTTGCAAGCTGGCTAAGTCGGCGGTGTCCGGTGAAGCTACTGCAGCTGTGCCCGAGCCTGAGCTCGGGCTTTCAGCCTGTGATTCAGCCTCGCGTCGGGCTGCACCACCATCTTTTAAGTGACTGATGTTCAGCCTAGGTGCGGACAGTTTTTTATTTAACTCGTTAGAATTACACACTGGACAACGCAACAGCCCCGAGTCGCGTTGCTCTTGATAGTTATCGTGTGAACTAAACCAGCCTTCAAATACATGGCCGTTGTCACACTGCAGGTCGAATACTTTAAGTGCCATACTTATCCAAATGAGGGCAAAGGGGCAAAAAACAAGGTCTGCCCATTTGCCGGTGCGTATTCCTTCATTATATCGCTTTTAGGTTCCGCCCTTTTTAAAGGGAAGGCTATGCCATGAGCCCGAGCATGCAGGAATAGTCATGCATGTAGGACGGAACCATAAAAGGCTAAAACTATAAGCGCGGCACCGAAGCCAACAGGCGCTGAGTTTGTTCATGTTGCGGATTTTTTAACACTTGCTCGGCGGTGCCAAATTCGGCAATCTTGCCTTTATCCATGACCGCAATGCTATCGGCCAAGTACTCCACCACCCCAAAGTTG
>DATGRU010000128.1:0-3923 GCA_035303295.1 Paenalcaligenes sp. | reverse complement strand
ACGTGCCTTAGCCACCGACAATGGCGACGTATTACTGAATATTGAAACCCGTGAACGTGAACGCACGGGTATTGCTAACTTGCGTGTGGAGTTTAATCGCGTACATGGCTTTTTTATTGAAGTAAGCCGCGCTCAAGCCGATAAGGTACCCGACGACTATCGCCGCCGCCAAACCCTCAAAAATGTAGAGCGCTACATCACGCCAGAGCTTAAAGAATGGGAAGACAAAGTACTGTCTGCTAAAGAGCGCAGTTTGGCACGCGAGAAATACTTATTCGATGAACTCCTGCAACAACTGCAACCTTTTGCTGGCGCTTTATCAAACTGCGCTGCCGCGCTTGCTGAACTGGATGCCTTAGGGGCGTTTGCCCACCACGCCTTACAGAATGACTGGGTAGCCCCTACCCTTAGCAACCAACCTGGTCTTTGGGTAGAAGCAGGCCGTCACCCAGTGGTTGAACACACCATTGAGCATTTCACGCCCAACCATTGTGAGCTTCACGAGCAGCGACGCATGCTGTTGATCACCGGCCCCAACATGGGCGGTAAGTCAACTTACATGCGACAAAATGCCTTAATTGCGCTATTGGCCAGAACAGGCAGTTACGTGCCTGCTACGCAAGCCACCGTGGGCCCGGTAGATCGCATCTTCACCCGTATTGGTGCAGCCGACGACTTAGCCGGTGGCCGCTCAACCTTCATGATGGAAATGACCGAAGCCGCTGCTATTTTATCGGCGGCCACCTCGCACAGCTTGGTGTTAATGGACGAAATCGGTCGCGGCACCTCAACCTACGATGGCTTAGCGTTGGCATGGTCCATCGCCTACCGCTTGCTTCAACATAACCAAGCCTTATGTTTATTCGCGACGCACTACTTTGAGATCACGCGCTTACCCGAGCTAGAAAAAGAAGCCGCCAACGTGCATTTGGCCGCCGCTGAATCCGCCGGTGGTATTGTGTTCTTACATGAAGTACAAGAAGGCCCAGCCAGCCGTAGTTACGGAATTCAAGTCGCCCAACGGGCGGGGATTCCAGCGGCTGTAATTCGTCAAGCAAGCCGCGAACTCAGTCGCTTGGAAGCGCAGCATGAGCCGACTGCCCAAATGGACTTGTTCCAACAACCCGCCGTTGAAAGCCCTGTTGCGGTCAGCCTAAGTGAATGTGATGAAAAAGCGCTGGAACTACAGCTAGCGCTAACGCAGTTAAATACAGATGATTTAAGCCCACGTCAGGCCTTAGATATGTTGTACGACTGGAAAACACGCTATCTACGTGATGGTGACTAATCGTTCACCACATAGCCAGCCATACATTGCGTATGGCTGTGCACACTTTTATTTAGTGCTTTGCCACCATACTTGCTCGTTCGCTACACGCACAGAACCAGAACTAACGTGAATTAACGGGGCACTGTGCGCTGAATACGACACGTTTATTACCCCATCCTGACTTTCTATCACTTTTTTACCGGCATACACGCGGGTTTTAACATCTGTCGCCGCCTGTAAATCTACTTGCACCTGCCCACCCAGCACATGCACTTCTTGGGCCGCATCGTAATTCACCACGTTAACCCGAGTTTCCGGCTGCAGTGACAATACTGCCCCCGAATCCAATTGATAACGCTGAGCCTGATCAGTAGTGCGCAGTTTAACCGTGCTGGAAGGCGCTTGAAATAAGCTAGCCGAATACGCCAAGGCCACTGAGGCCACCGCAAAGCTTAGGACGCAACACACCATGCCCACCCAACTGGGTTTAAAAAATCGACTAAACAAGGCATTGAGACCAAAATCAGCAGTATGACCCGTAGCACGATAGGCAGCCAATGGCGTACTCATGATTACTCCCTAAGCAAACTCGTAAATGATATTGATTCTCATTATCCACGTGATGTTAAAAAATGTCTAGTGTTTTGATCTAGCTCATCACAAGCGTTGGACACCCTGCTACTCTAAGGTATACAGCTCTGTACGTAAGCCCCTACACTACCATCACCTGAATGCTAGATACTGGTTTTTTGCAGGGCCAGAGCTTGAGGCAATGTTATAATCATTCTCATTTATATTCCTATCCCAGTATGTACCGCAACCTGCCTACGCACTCCGCTTTGGCTCACAAGCAAGCCTAGGTAGAGGTCGCGAACTCGAGTAACAATCATGACGAAACGCATTAATGTTGGGCGTATCATGGCGCCCTATTCAGCGCTGCTATGCTTTGGGCGCTGCCCGCCTCTGCAGTCTCTGCACAAGAAATCACGATTCAACACAAACAAGGTGAAACGGTCTTAGCCGAAACACCTAAACGCGTTTTAGTGCAAGATATTGCATTAATCGACATACTGGACGCATTGGGCGTAGAGATCACAGGCGTACCCGGTGGCGATCACTTATATCCCGACTATTTAAAGCAATACACCAGTAAAGACTACATTAAAACCGGCACACTACAAGAACCTAATTACGAAGCCATTGCAGCTGCCCGCGCTGATTTAATGATTATCGCTAGTCGTTCTGCCGTTAAATACAAAGAACTTTCACGTATTCAACCCACTATCGACTTAACCCCCGATAACCTCCATTTTTTACCTAGCATTCAACAGAACATCACTACCCTAGGTGAAATTTTCGCTAAACAAGAACGTGCCGCCGAACTGAATGCCTCCATCGACGCCCGCTTTGAAGCATTACGCGAAGCCGCGGCTACTGTGGATAACAAAGCCATCGTATTAGTAACGAATGCTGGCAAACTGGGTGTATATGGCCCCAAGTCACGCGTTAGTTGGATCTTCAACGAAGTAGGCTTCACTCCCGTTATTGATAACATCGACGACCGTTTCCACGGCGGTGACTCGGTATCGTACGAATTCATCCTCGAATCGAATCCCGACTGGTTGTTTGTGATTGACCGCGATGCGGGCATTGGGCAAAGTGGCGCAGCCGCCAAATTACTCGACAATCCACTTATCCACGAAACCACTGCGTGGAAGAAACAGCAGATTGTGTACTTAAGCCCTGTTGATGCATACACCATCATGCACGGGTACCGTTCAGTCATGAACCTTAGCGAACAGGTGCTCTCGGCACCGAACTCAGCAAACTAAGCGCTCGGCTCTTGCTCAACACCGAAGGACTGAACTGTTGCGATTTTACTTTGTTGGCATTGCCACTCTAATCGGGCTTGCTCTAACATCCTTGTTCATTGGCGTTAGCGATGTTTCTATCGCTTCGCTACTGACACTTGGACCCGATAGCCGGCCCGCTCAGGTACTTGTCATTAGCCGTATCCCGCGCACATTAGCCGTGATGTTAGCGGGGGCTTCCATGGCCATTGCTGGCTTAGTCATGCAAATGGTGGTACGTAACCGCTTTGTCGAACCCTCCACCATCGGCACCGTCGAATCAGCCAGCCTCGGCTTTTTAGTGGTTACGCTACTAGCGCCTAACTGGCCCATCACAGCCAAAATGTTGGTGGCCGCAGCCTTCGCCTTAGCTGGTACCGCTCTGTTCTTACGCATTCTAAAACTGGTACCGCTACGCGACCCACTATTGGTGCCGTTAATCGGTATTATGCTCGGCGGGGTTATTGGTGCGGTCACTACCTTTTTTGCATACCGTTTCGACTTACTGGCCTCGTTATTAGCGTGGACCATGGGCGATTTCTCTGGAATCTTACAAGGCCGCTACGAACTGCTGTGGATAGGTTTTATTGGCATGTTGTTAGCGTGGTTTGCTGCGGACCGTTTCACTGTGGCTGGTTTAGGTCAGAACTTAACCACCAGCCTGGGCCTGAATTACAACGCGGTCGTTAACTTAGGCTTAGTGATTGTGTCGATGGTTACGGCCTGTGTGGTGGTTACGGCTGGAATCGTCCCTTTCCTCGGTCTAATTGTGCCCAACGTAGTGAGTTTGTTGATTGGCGATA
>DATGRU010000127.1:0-2701 GCA_035303295.1 Paenalcaligenes sp. | reverse complement strand
TTTACCCACACCAGAAGTGGCACCAGTAATAGCAAGGGTTTTGCCCTCGGTGCCCATCATGGCAAATTTCAAGCCTGTACGTAAAGAACGTAAGCTTTCAATGGAGGGGTCGTCGGGCTGCTCAAGCGCTAACAACTGCTGACGCCCTTGCCCACGTCGACGACGTAAAGCGGCAATACCAAAGCCTTTTTGCGTGTTCGATTCCGGAACACTGACATAGGTGCTAAGGCCAGTATGTTGCTCAATTTGCTCAGCACGTTGCACGGCGGGTCGCAAGAAGCTGCGTAGCAAAGCCACCATCACCCCTAGCATGCCACCTAATAGGGCAGCAACCGCCACAATTAAGGCTCGTTTAGGTTTCACAGGGCGTTCGGCATATACCGCAAAGTCAATAATTCGGACATTACCAATGGTACCGGCTTCGGCCACACGCAATTCCTGAGCACTGTTCAACAAAGAGATATAAAGCTGTGTATTAACTTGAGTATCCCGCTCTAAGCGCAATAAATCGCGTTGCGCCTGCGGCAACTTATCAATGTCGTCCCCCAACTGCGAACTGGCATTTTGAATGGCAGATAACTGCTGGTTCAATGCTTTGAGCGAAGGATGCTCTGTTTTATAACGCTGGCGCAGTTCGTCGCGCTTTAATTGCAACTCAAGGCGACGGTTTTCCAACTCTACGGCTTGGCGCAACAGGCCTTGCGTTTCATCGGGGATACTAATTGTGCCACTCGCTAAGCGAAACTCACTTAACTCTTCTTCTTTTTGCTCTACGTTATGTCGTAATTGAGGTAGTTGCTCTTCAAGAAAAGTCAGGCTAGATCGCGCTTCCGCACTACGACGCTCAACGTTCTGCTGTAGGTAAGCACTCGCCACCGCATTAACAAAATCCATCGCAAACTGACGATTTTGGTGCTCTAGCTTTAAGCGGATAACACGGCTTTGTGCGCCTGCTTCCGAAACCTGTAGGTTTTGTCGTAGGCTTTCAAAGGTTTCAATGGATGAAACTTTCTGCACGCGGAAGCGTGCACCCTCGCGACCGACTAAGGTTTTAACCGCCAACGAAGCCTCTTGCCCCTGCACATCAAAACTAATGCGTTGCCCGATTAGCCCACTTTCCAGCAACACGCGGCCATCTTCATTTTTGAACACAAAACCGTCTTGGGTGCGTTCAAGGTAGTACACACCGCGTGGCACCTGAAACTCAGCCAGCTCTAAGCGCTCGCCACCCCAAGCAAAACCGCTTAACCCAAACAAGGGCTCGGCAAGTTCGTCAGCTTGTGCCTCGTGGCGTCGTACTAACCAGTCGCCAATGATGGGAAAACGGTTATCCACACTGATCACATCAGTGGCTCGCGTTTTTTCAATTGCTTTTAGCAAAACCTCGCGTGAGCGTAAGATTTCGATCTCACCCGCGATGGAGCTTTGCTGCATACCAAAGGCTTCAGAAATTTGGGATAAGCCTGCTAAGCCTACCCCAGTGCCTTGGTCCTCAACTTGAATCAAGGCATCCGTTTGGTAGACGGGTGGCGACAGTACGGCATACATCAGCCCTACTGCCAGCACCACAACGAAGGTCACTGCGATAATCCGCACATTTTGCAGCAAAGTATTAACAAGGTCCGACAAGCTAATTTCGTGCTCGTCGTTAGAAGAAGTGGGCTTATCGACAGATGTCATAGCAGATTCATCATCAGAGTTATATAAAAAACTACGTTGCTCAGCAGAGGTTTCACTTTGCCTTTAATTACGTAAATCGTGTCCGACACTCGCACCCTGCAACAGCGATGTAGCTGTAGGCAGAATCTGGTTGATGACACGTGACCAGCGTGTTACCGCTGCCGCATCGACAAACACGACATCGCGTGCCTGCAACACAAAGTTGTCAGCCAACACTAATGACTCGGGGCTACTCGCATTCAAGTGCCAAATTTGAGGACGGCCTTGCTCTAAGGCTCGCAGCACATACACTTGATTAGCGCGGGCCGTAACCTGATTCAGGCCTCCAGCATCACCCAGTGCATCGGCCAACGTGTAGCGGCCCCAAGGCAACATCCGCGACTGCGGACGCACCACCTCACCCAACACGAACACCTTGTCTTGGTTGCGCTCGGGTACGTTCAAAATATCGCCGTCGTGCAACAGCACGTTCTGACTAAGATCCCCTTCGTAATACAGGGCATACAAGTCAATTTCACGTAGCTGCCCTTTGCGATTCAACACGGCCTTGGACAGATCCGCTTGTTGCGTTAACCCACCTACATTAGTAATAAGCGTGGTGATGTATAGCGGTTCATCGGTAATTGGTACTGGACCGGGCTGTTCTACTTGCCCCACCACAAAAGCCTTATGGCTGCGATATTGCAATACCGACACATCCACTTGCGGCTCGGTTAAATACACTGACAAACGGCGTGCGAGCTCGTCGCGGATATCAGTGGTCGTGCGACCTGCTGCTTGCACACGGCCTACGTAGGGATAAAAGAAATGCCCATCACCATTTACCGTACGCCCCACTAAATCGCTACTAAGTTGACCAGATGGGTTATTCAGCTCTGGGTGATTCCACACCGTTACCAACAACACGTCGCGCGCGCCCACGGTGTAGCGATACCCTTCATCAGAGGTCTGGCCGCGTACTGCATCAGCACGCGCACGTTGTATGTCTGCTGCGGCTTGTTCCTGCGCCAGCAACTGGTGC
>DATGRU010000126.1:0-2160 GCA_035303295.1 Paenalcaligenes sp. | reverse complement strand
ATTCCACAGGCTGCAGAAAATGCCATGAAGCGTGTTGGCGGGCGTTTACAAGCCAGTGATTTTGCTGCGCACGAAGGTTATTTTTGCGAGCCCTTACAGGCTGACGTGGGCGAGGTTAGCCTGTATCAATGTCCACCTAATACTCATGGGTGCGCGGTATTGGATGCGTTAACGGCTTTACCTTTAAAACCGAGTTCAGATCGTACAGAGGACGAATTGGACGTTATTGCAGCAACCGCCGATGCCCTCACTCATGCCGCTAAAACCGTGTGTGACAGCGGCGGCAACACAGTCTGTACGGTGGTGGTGGATACATCGGGTTTAGCAATTACCTTGATGTCCAGTATTTTTAAGCGCTTTGGCTCGGGCTTTGTGGTGCCAGAAGGGGGCTTCGTGTTGCAGAACCGCGGTTTTGGTTTTGCCGAACCGGGGCATTGCAACAGCGCTGCGCCATCGAAACGCCCCTATCACACCGTGGTACCGGGTGCGGCTACACGTGAAGGCCGTTTTTATATGGGCTTGGGTGTAGTGGGTGGGCTGATGCAGCCACAGGGGCAAATTCAAATTTTGAATCGTGTGTTGCGCTGGCAGGAACCCTTGGATAAGGCCGTGTTTGCACCGCGTTGGCGTTTAGAGCCGGGGCATACCTTAGCCATTGAAAAAGGCACGGCAC
Organism: Paenalcaligenes sp.; assembly: GCA_035303295.1. GTDB lineage: Bacteria > Pseudomonadota > Gammaproteobacteria > Burkholderiales > Burkholderiaceae_B > Paenalcaligenes. Next base: position 1,487 of record DATGRU010000126.1, on the reverse strand, counting down.
AGCCGCTGGCAGATGCGTTTCGCCAGCATGGTTACGGTGAGCCGGCTGCCGGAGTGGGCGATTTAGCTGGCCGTAGTGACTTTGGTGGGGCGCAGGTGGTTATGCGTACCCCTGATGGCCAACTGTGGGCTGTATCCGATTCGCGTAAAGATGGTGAGGTAAGAGTCGGATAACACGACTAAATCAGGGATTATCCCTACTGTAGTCAAAACTAAACGGTATACAATATACCTAAAGCAACAAAGAAACGAACTTTCACGGTCGTAGTAAGAAAACTGACTAGCACTTAATTTAAGGAACGCATTATGGAAAAGCTCTTAAGCCGCGATGAATTTCGCACTGCCTTAGAAACTGCCATTAAAGGTAAAAGCGCCAACAAATCCCCATTTAGTATTGCTTGGGCTACCGGCAAACTGAGCCGTGAGCACTTGGCTCGTTGGACCGAGAACCACTATCACTATGTAGGCCCTTTCGCCGATTATTTGGCTTATTTGTATGCTCGCACCCCCGCACAGTGGGTTGATGCCAAAGACTTCTTGCTAGCGAATATGTACGAGGAAGAAATCGGTGGTGATCGTCACACTGACTTGCTCATTCGCTTTGGCGAGGCATGTGGTACCACCCGTGAGCGTATCGAGGACGAAGACAACATGAACGCCACCACCCGTGCGCTACAAGCCTGGTGTTACGCCGTGGCAATGCGTGAAGAGCCTGTGGTAGCGGTGGCCGGTTTGGTGGTGGGTCTGGAGTCACAAGTACCTTCTATCTACCGCAAGCAAACCCCCACTTTGCGTGAAAAGTATGGCTTCACGGATGAAGAGGTTGAGTTCTTCGATTTGCACATTGTGTCCGACGAGATTCACGGTGAGCGTGGCTATCAAATTGTGCTTGAACACGCAGACACCGTAGAGCTGCAACAGCGCTGCTTACGTATTTGTGAGATTGGTGCCGAGATGCGTTTGCTCTACACCACCTCTTTGTACAACTCCTACGTGAAAGACGAGATCAGCCTAGCTGAGCTTGAGTTGGAAGCAGCCTAAGTGAGTGGTTCCTGATTCAGTGATCAGGTGTGAATTAAGAAGTGGGCAGGAGGAAGTAGTGGAAAATCTTCGAGAGGCAGTGTTTAAAAATTATATTGATGGCCAGTGGGTTGCCAGTAACAGTGGACGCACTAGCCCCAATATAAATCCCGCAGACAGTGATGATAATGTGGGTAATTTTCAGGACTCTACAGCAGAGGATGCGCGTGCTGCTGTGGAAGCCGCCCAGCGAGCTTTTCATCAATGGCGGGCAACGCCAATCTCGAAACGTGCGCAGATTCTGAATGCTGCGGCAGATTACCTTGAGGCAAATGTTGATCGTATCGCTGAAGGGCTGACCCGTGAGGAAGGTAAGCACTTAGGTCAGAGTAAAGGCGAAGTACAGCGTTCGGCACAAACCTTACGGTTTTACGCCGTGGAAGGGCAAACCTATACCGGTGAAACCTT
>DATGRU010000125.1:0-3074 GCA_035303295.1 Paenalcaligenes sp. | reverse complement strand
GCTTTTCTTGCGTTGTGCAGGGCCTCATCTTCAGGCGCTAGGTGCTTGGAAAAGTAGTTATCCACAGCGGCCCATTTGGCGGAATCGTTACGGGGTGGTGTAGGTGTAGTCACGAAAACCTCGACGGATTGGGTTGAGTGTTTTTGTTAGGCAAGCCCTGCCTGTTGAGTAATATCGGCAGCGTACTGCTTAAGTTGCGGAAGAGTGTGTAGCAAGTCTGGCATATTGGGCTGCTTTAGCGCAACAATCGTTAATGTGGCTTGTGTACGTGAGGTGCTGCTACCTACCAATACGCCTAAGTCCAGCCATCCAATAAAGCGCTCGCTGTCAGAATGTTCAAACCCACGTTCACGGATTAAGGCTAGGCGCTCATGGAATGCTTGGCGTTCACTGCTGTTCATAACAAGATAATCAGGCTGACGCTGCAGGTAATCGTCAAGCTGAGCAGGAGGCATATGAGCTAAAAGAATCCGCCCCGATACCGTAGCAATAGGGGAGTGTAATGAGCCAACTTCTACCGATAAACGAAACGGATTAGGGCTTTCAGATTGCGATAAAACAAGGAGTTGGTCGCGGTGCAGCACACTTAAATGACAGGGCTCTCGTAAGGCTTCGGTTAGGCGGTTCATATGCGGGGTAGAGGCAAGCAGAAGCGAGTCGTGCGGAGAGTGGGTGCGACTAAGTTCAAATAGCTTGAGGGTTAATGTGAATCCCCCACTGGCGGGATCACGATACAAATACCCTCGCTGTTCTAGATAAGAGAGCATGCGAAATAGTTCGCTGGGTTGTCGTCCAAGTGCGCGAGCAAGTTGAGCCTGTGTTAGTGGCACAGCTTGCTCGGATAAGTATTCAATGATATCCAATGCCTTTTCTAAAGCTGGAACAGCGTACTTAACAGGTTTGGGTGGGGTTGCCTTGGGTTTATCTGTAGTCATGCTATTTGCTTACTAAGTGGGGTGCTCGTGTATCACGATAAATGTTGTTGTTTGTCGTGATTGTAGCCTGTCAGTTTAGATGCGACGCTCTACCAAATATAAGTGCTGACAAGCTAAAACTGCTTGCTGGTGCTGATTAAGCACGGTTACTTTTTCTACAACAATGCCATGTTCCGCTCGTTTTGGATGAGGGCGCTTTTCCATGATCTCAGTATGCGTAGTGATGGTATCACCGATAAACACAGGCTTAATGAAGCGTAATTGATCGTAGCCATAAGACATCGCGCGTGGATTGATTTCGGTAGCTGTTTGGCCAATCGCAACCGTAAAAATCAGTGTGCCGTGAGCAATACGTTGTTTGAAATCTTGTGTGGCACACCACTCGGCGTCCATATGGTGAGGGAAAAAATCGCCACTTTGTCCAGCATGTAGCACGATGTCGCTTTCAGTGATGGTGCGCCCAAACGACTGTCGGGACGAACCGATTTCATAATCTTCGAAAAAACGTTCAACAATCATGATTAAGATCCTTTGTAGTGTGGGTGGTAGGGACTAGCCATTCGGCAGCTCTTTTAAAGAGGCCAGAATGTCGTCGTTATCAGCGCCAAGCTGCGGGCCTGCCGACGGCGAGGTCAGCGTCTGTCCATCTAATCGAATCGGACAGCGTGTGGTTTGCATGCTTGTGCCGTCTGCATGATGAATAACCTGTATGGCATTAAGAGTCTGAAAGCCCTCATGTTGAATGAGTGTGGGCCAGTCATAGACCGGTGCGCACCAAATTCCGCTGGGTTCAAGCCGTGCCAGCCAGTATGCGGTGGGTTGCGTTATAAGGTGATCACGTAATAACGCTTTGTAGGTATCTCGGTCGCTATACCACGTATTGTGATCAGTGCAGCGTTCACCTAGCTCTTTGTGGTCTAACAATTGTGCGAGTTGGTCCAGAGGGGCCATAGCAAGCGCCATATAGCCATCCGCAGTTTGGTAAATTCCGTAGGGCGCGGCGGTATGGACATTTGCATGGTTGACCGAACTGCGAGTGGGCTGTGCTTGCTCGCTATTCAAGAAAGCCGTAAAAGGTTCGAACTGTAGATCCATTGCAGACTCAAGCAGACTTACAGTTACTACACCCCCTTGATTACTACGCTCACGGCGTAGAAGAGCGGCAAGGATTCCCTGTGTTAAATGAGCTCCTGTTATTTGATCTACTACTGATATGCCCATAGGAACAGGGCCTTGGTTGGCGTTACCGCTTAACCATGCAATACCACTTAGCGATTGCACTAATAAATCTTGCCCGGGTTTATCTTTCCACGGCCCAGCGTCTCCATAGCCTGTGATTTCGCCATAGACAATCCGTGGATTCAATTCAAGTACCGTCTTGCTGTCTAATCCGATGCGTTCCATAACGCCAGGTCGAAAGTTATGGATCATGACGTCAGCTTGCTGAATCAACGCTTTGACTTGTTGCAAGCTGTGAGGGTCTTTCAGATCTGCAGCGAAACTTTGTTTGTTGCGATTGATTGTGTGGAAAAGCGCGCTGTCCTCTCCAAAGCGCTGATCGGCAACCACGAGCTGTCGACAGAGGTCGCCTCCCTGAGGGCGCTCTACTTTAATAACTCTGGCCCCCAGATCGGCAAGTCGTAGTGCGCAGGAAGGGCCAGCCAGAAACTGACTGAAATCCAGTACTACGAGACCTTCAAGGGGTAGGTCTAGTGAAGGTTTATTATTTGATTGGTTCATTTTTAAATTATTAGTTTGTTTGTGAACGATATTTATTAGGGAAAGCCCTATATTAGGGATGTTGATTTTAATTCTCATTGGAAATAAATTTACATATAAATCTACAGTTTATATAAGCAAATATCAATAGAGGCTTTGGCTAAGGAGAAGGGAGATGAAACTGCGGCAAATTTTGGGTGGGTTGCTAGTGGCTGGTTTATTAAGTGCTACCTCGGTGTCGGCGCAAACTGTATTGCGTTTTGCGACTTCGCAAGTGAACCCTAACGAGCCTGTTATCAAGGTGATGAAACAGTTTGCTGAACGAGTTGAAGAACGTAGCGACGGGAAGCTAAAGTTCGCGCTCTACACCGGTGACCAACTGGGGGCGCAAAAGAAAGTAAATGAAATGATCAAAGGCGG
>DATGRU010000124.1:0-2306 GCA_035303295.1 Paenalcaligenes sp. | reverse complement strand
CAATAGGGCTACCCAAGCTACTCATGTGCAATCGCAACTGGTGCTTACGACCAGTGATAGGCCGCAATTGATAATGCATTAGCCATTCTTGGCTTTGCTGATCGAACCACTTTGCTAATACCGCTATATGCGTTTCACTGTTGGCTTCACCTTCTACTTCGCGCACCATAAACTCACCATGAGGCGCCTCAATGCATGAGCGCTTCACCAATGGCATCGTCTGGTCCAGCGCAGGCGCTACGGCCTCGTATTCTTTGAACACCTCTTGTGTTTGAAACAGCTGCTGATATACGCCCCGATAGTCCGGCTGCACACAAAACAACAGTACCCCCGCGGTGTCCCGATCAAGCCGATGCAAAGGTGTAATATCCGGATTCTGAAACTGCGCCCGTAAGCGCGTTAAGGCCGTCTCTTTTAAATAGCGCCCCGTGGGAACCGTAGCCAAAAAGTGGGGTTTATCCACAGCAATAAGTCGCTCATCCGCATGCAGAATAGGCATATCAAAGGGCACCGCCACTTCATCCTGTACTTCGCGGTAATACCACAACCACTGCTCGGGCCGATAAGGCATGTCCATGCTCTGCGCTTCGCCCCCGCTATTCACCACGTCGCCCCGCTCCACCCGCTCGCCTATGCCTTGCGCGTCTAAATACTGAAAACGCTCAAGCAAAAACTCACCCACTGTGCGCCAGGGCCCTGCGGGCAACCATACCCGACTGGGCGCTACCCCATCGCGCATTGCTAAGGGTGCTTGAGGCTTTTGTTTTTTCTGAAGGGACACGCTTTTTCATCCTTAGAACATCATCACAACGGCGTGCGCAGATCATGTTGCACTCGCCTACTAAATTATCGCTGAAATCCATCACCATGCCTAAAAATGTAACCACAGACAGACATCAACAAGTAGCTCAATCACTGTACTTGCGCGGCCCAGCACAACATCAGGGAACAACGTAGCAGAAATAAATAGAACGCCACGCTTACAGAATTTACGAAACAGGCTTGTTACGCTGAAATTCTCATCAAACAGAAGGAGTACAGGCATGAATTTAAAACTATCCATGGCCGTTGGCGTTCTTGCCGTTGGTGGCGTGTTAGTCGGATGCTCTAACCCTACAGAAATCACTACCAGAGATGGTCAACGGATAACTAGCCCCGACAAACCTGATGTCAATGAGGATAATGGCTTCATTACTTACGAAAAAGACGGTAAGGAAGTGCGTATGAATAAAGACGATGTGCAGAGCATGGAAGAAGTGAAATAAGCAGCGCTGCATGTATAGATAAAGCGGGGTGAAACGCCATTTGTGTTATCACTCCGCCTTGTTTTTATCCTACACAGCCTGATGATCAGTCGGCTTTAAGCGCAGACAATAAAGCGTCCCGCAACACCACCAGATACGAACTATCGGGGTTCTTTGTTGCGGTCACCAAACACAACGTGCCTGTTCGGGCTTTTTCAAGCAAAGGTGTTAAGGAGTCAGCATTGTCTTTAAGCTGCCGCGCATAAGCCCGACGAAACTTGTCATCGCTAAGGCTTCCATCGTGTAAGGCTTTACGTAGCTCAGGGCTAGGCGCAGCGTCTTTGTACCAGTGCATAGTCGTTTCCAAATCGGCTTTGCGCACCCCTCGCGGCCAAAGTCGATCGATTAGCACATAGTCTAGCTGTGAGTTAGGTTCGGCTAACACCTGATGAAGCTGTTGCAACTGAATGGAGTGAATCATAACAAAGCTCCTGAAATCGTTATTACTTAAAACGATCTTAGCCTTTAATGTCTCCACTTTCCCAAACCCTTCCTAGGGCTACCGATCTTTATTGTCACGATCACCTGTGCGACAAATTTTCACGAAGCATCACCCCCCGTATTTGCCTTATAAAAAAGGCCACCCTTATTAAAGGATGGCCTTCACATAACTAGACGCGTTAATTACGACGCACTAGTACCCGCTTTTAGCACCGGCTGCGGCTCTGACCGCAAGCGGAAACCTTGTCGCCAGTACACAAAGAGCAAAATCAAGAACCCGGGGAAATACACCCAGTACTCGGATGGACGGTCTGGGTTAGGGGCTTTCACGCCCACAATATCCCAACCTTGTTCCCAACCTGCACGACGCGCCTGACTACCGAAGTTGATGCTACTAATTTGCACCATATCGCCAAAGGCCATCACGTTCACCCCAGCCATATTTAAGCGCTGGCGTCCAGCCTCTTCGCCTGTAGCCTCGCTACCTTCAGGCAATGGCGGTAACAAGGTACCCACCGTTTTTGAAAGCTCATCACCTTCGATGTTAAAGCCTTCGATCAT
>DATGRU010000123.1:0-11264 GCA_035303295.1 Paenalcaligenes sp. | reverse complement strand
GTCACCTAAAAATTGACCCACTCACTATTCGTGAGCGTAATTTTTATGGGAAAACCGAGCGTAACGTTACGCCTTACCAGCAAACCATTAAAGACAACGTTATCGCTGAACTAGTTGAAGAGCTCGCCGTTAGTTCGGGTTACGAAGCTCGTCGTCAGGCGGTACGCGAATTTAACGCAAGCAGTCCGATTCTGAAGAAAGGCATTGCCATCACTCCGGTGAAATTTGGTATTTCGTTTAACATCCCAGCCTTTAACCAAGCTGGTGCTTTAGTCCACGTTTATCGTGATGGTTCCGTCTTGGTAAATCACGGCGGTACGGAAATGGGACAAGGCTTGAATACCAAAGTGGCTCAAGTTGTAGCGCATGAACTAGGCCTGAACTTAGATCACATTCGCTCAACCGCTACCGATACCACCAAAATTGCCAATACCTCTGCCACCGCCGCCTCTACCGGATCTGACTTGAACGGTATGGCCGCACAAAACGCTGCCGAACAAATCCGCGAGCGTTTAGCGGGCCTAATGGCCGAGATGCATAACGCTAAACCTGAAGACGTTAAGTTTGCTAATGGTGTGGTTAGCGTGGGCGATGCTAGCGTTAGCTTTGCTGAACTTGCTGAAATGGCCTATCAGGCTCGCCTGCAACTGTGGTCCGATGGCTTCTACGCCACCCCCGGCCTGCATTGGGATCCCGCATCCATGACGGGTAACCCATTCTATTACTTTGCCTATGGTGCCGCGGTATCCGAAGTGTTGGTTGATACCCTTAGCGGAGAATGGAAGTTGCTTGCTGCCGATGCATTGCACGATGTAGGCCGTTCACTGAACCCCGCTATCGATATCGGGCAGGTAGAAGGTGCCTTTATTCAAGGTATGGGCTGGCTAACAACAGAAGAGTTGTGGTGGAACGACAAAGGTCGCCTTATGACCCATGCACCCTCTACCTACAAAATCCCGGCCATCAGCGATTGTCCTGACCACTTCAACGTTCGTTTATTTAATAATCGCGACGCCGAAGCCTCTGTACATCGTTCCAAAGCCGTAGGTGAGCCCCCTTTACTGCTACCGTTCAGCGTCTTTAACGCAATTCGCGATGCCGTAGCCAGCGTCGCCAACTACGAAGTACAGCCCGATCTGAATGCGCCTGCCACCTCCGAGGCCATTCTGAAAGCCGTTCATGCATTGCAATCTGCACCCGTAGCGAGCACAGTGTAATGCCGGAACTTATTCGTCAAGCTCGGCGGCATTTGGATGCGGGCGAATCAGTTGTGATGATTACGGTGGCCCAATCTAAAGGCTCCACTCCCCGCAATGCGGGGACACGCATGTTGGTTACCCAATCGGGACAATGGAAAACCATCGGCGGGGGCCATTTAGAGTGGAAGGCCATCGCCTTAGCCCGTGAAATGATCGCCAAATATCCAGCTGGAAAATCGGCGAGACAGGTTGAGCATTACCCCCTAGGCCCTAGCCTAGGGCAATGCTGCGGCGGTGCCGTAACACTGGTATTCGAGCTTTTAGGCAGTGATGATCTAGCATGGCTGGAAGAGCTCAGTGGTATTCTTGAACGAGGAAAAGCTGTTCAACGCCACGTAGGCTTTGGTCAACAAACTGTCTCTCAGCCTATCAGTTTGATTGAGTTAGAACAGCCTTCCACCACGATCAGCTTCGATCAGGCGTCTCAAGAAACCCAGTTGTTTATCGATGAAATTACGCCTCCCACCCTACATGTAGTGCTTTTTGGGGCTGGCCACGTTGGTAAGGCATTAGTCCATATCTTAGGTAGCCTACAGTGCAGGGTAACGTGGGTCGACGAACGTGCTTCTGAGTTCCCCGACTACCTACCCGCCAACGTACAAATCGATGTGAACGATATACCGGAAGAAGCTGTTGAGCAGGCTCCACCCAACAGTTTTTTTGTGGTCATGACACATCGTCACGATTTAGATCAAAGGCTTTGCCAACTCATCCTCGAACGAGACGACTTCCGTTATGCCGGGCTTATTGGCTCGAAAACGAAAAAGAATCAGTTTATACGTCGTTTTCGTCAACGAGGGTTAAGCGATGAACGTATTAATAAACTGGTCTGCCCAATTGGTGTGGGTGGTATAGACAGTAAAGATCCAGCAGCCATTGCCGTATCGATTGCAGCCGAGCTACTTCGCTACGATCAATCACACACATAACAAAAACAGTTACGAGACTTTTATGATTACAGATGCATTAACACCGCACAGTGCTCAGGCGGTTGGTTACCGTGCGCAACTACTTTATTTTAAAGGGCGCCCTGCGGTTAATCTCAGCACAGAGGACGACCCGAATGTGGTGTATCACACCGACGGGCTATTACTTGTGGCCGATGGCAAAGTAATTGCTTCGGGTGATTACGACAAAATAGCGCCTACCTTAGCTGCCGGCACAGTGGTCCACGACTTACGTGGAAAGCTAATTATGCCTGGCTTTATTGACACGCATATCCACTATCCGCAAACCGATATTATCGCGTCCCCCGCTCCCGACTTACTGCCTTGGCTAGAAACTTATACCTTTCCTACTGAAGGTAAGTTTGGTGATGAAGAACATGCCGCGGAAGTTAGCCGTTTTTTCCTTGACGAGCTGCTTAGTAACGGTACCACCAGCGCTATGGTTTACTGTACCTCGCACAAAAGCTCTGTTAACGCTTTCTTTGACGAAAGCCACAAGCGAAATCTACGTATGATTGCGGGTAAAGTGCTGATGGATCGCAATTGCCCCGACTTTCTGAAAGACACTGCTGTAGGGGGCGCCAAAGATAGCGAAGAGCTTATTCAGCAATGGCACGGGAAAGGACGTCAGCTGTATTCATTAACGCCTCGTTTTGCCCCAACTTCCACACCCGAACAACTCGGTGCCTGTAGCGAACTAGCCAAAGCCTATCCCGAGGTTTATCTACAAACCCACGTGGCCGAAAGCAAAGCCGAACTAAAATGGGTAAGCGAGCTATTCCCCGGCTACCGTAGCTATCTGGATATCTACGACCAATACGGCTTGCTACGTCCTCGCTCGATGTACGGCCACTGTATTTGGTTAGACGAAACTGACAGAGGCCGTATGCGTGATACCCAATCGGTTGCCGCACACTGCCCTACTTCTAACTTGTTTCTAGGTAGTGGTTTATTTAATTTTGCCGCAGCCGATGAAAGCAACATGCTTTACACCGTCGCCACAGACGTAGGGGGCGGCTCTTCATTCTCTATGCTCCGTACGATGGATGAAGCACATAAAATTGGCCGTCTGGGTGCCTACCACCTAGATGCCAAAAACATGTTCTACCTGAGTACAGCAGGGGCCGCTACGGCGCTGGACCTTGAAGGCGTTATCGGTAGTTTAGCCGCTGGAACCGAAGCCGATTTTATCGTGCTTGACCCTCACGCTACCCCATTACTAACTCGCCGCACTGATAGCGCAAACACGCTAGAAGAACTGCTTTTTGCCTTCGCTTTATTGGGTGACGATCGCAGTATTTTGGCTACCTATGCGGCAGGTGTATGCCGGCACGAACGTGACACTCCACGTGAAGCCTACCGCACCGCTTAAGCCCGAAACAATAACCATAACAATGATTTAATTCTCCTTTTTTACTTCTATTGCCCATAGAAAAACCCAACAGGATTTACTCTTGTTGGGCTTTTTTTATGCCGCTCAGGTTTCACATTGAATGTCAGATTTAACGCTGAATAAAAAACAACGACCTAAATTTTCGTAAACGCTATTTTTAAACGGTATCAAGGGCTCCAGCCCCTTATGAAATCTTAAATTGGATCAGGATCTGCATGAGTAGCAGCGATCTAAACAAAAAAGGAGGAGTCGAATGACTCCCCCTTTATGCCCTACCTATCAGAGCTGACTAACTAATTACTGCCCTTCTAGGAAGGATTTCAGTTTATCTGCACGGCTGGGGTGACGTAGTTTACGCAAAGCTTTCGCTTCAATTTGACGAATACGCTCACGCGTTACGTCGAACTGTTTACCTACCTCTTCCAACGTCTGATCTGTACTCATTTCAATACCGAAACGCATACGCAAGACTTTCGCCTCACGTGGAGTCAAAGAATCTAACACGTCCTTCACTACATCGCGCATAGAGCCATGTAAAGCCGAGTCAGATGGCGACACGGTGTTATTGTCCTCAATAAAATCACCCAAGTGGGAATCATCATCATCCCCAATAGGTGTTTCCATTGAGATGGGCTCTTTTGCGATTTTCAGTATTTTCCGTACACGGTCTTCCGGCAGATCCATCTTTTGCGCCAATGTTGCTGGATCTGGCTCTACTCCAGTTTCCTGCAAGATTTGACGGTTAATCCGGTTCATTTTGTTGATGGTCTCAATCATATGAACAGGAATACGGATGGTGCGCGCTTGGTCGGCAATCGAACGGGTGATCGCTTGACGAATCCACCATGTGGCATACGTTGAAAACTTATAACCACGACGGTATTCGAATTTATCAACCGCCTTCATTAATCCGATGTTACCTTCTTGAATTAGATCCAAGAACTGCAAGCCGCGGTTTGTGTATTTTTTAGCAATCGAAATAACCAAACGCAAGTTAGCTTCGGTCATATCACGCTTCGCTTTACGTGCTTTGGCCTCACCTGTCAGCATGCGCTTATTCACTTCTTTAAGATCTTTAAGCGGCAGGACAACGCTGGCTTGCAAGTCGATCAGCTTTTGCTGAATTTCTTGAACAGCAGGCACATAACGCTCTAACGTTTCAGCGTAGCTAGGGTTTGCAGCAATCTCGTTCACTACCCAGTCGAGGTTTGTTTCGTTGCCGGGGAAGCTTTTGATGAAATGCGAACGCGGCATCTCTGCTCGGTTTACACAAATTTGTAGAATTTCGCGCTCGTGAGCCCGCACTTCAGCCACTGTAGCGCGCATGGTATCAGCTAGTTTTTCTACCATTTTGGCAGTAAAACGCACACCCATAAACTCTTCAAGAATTGCTTCCTTAGCCTCGATATAGCCCGGGCTCTTGTAGCCTTCACTTTCAAAGGCATTACGCATTTTCTCGAACCATTCAGCAATGAGCTCGAATTTCTTCAGCGACTTAGTACGCAAATACTCGATTTGCTTGCTGCTCATACCGCCAGCAGGCCCTTCGTCGTCTTCGTCGCGGGTTACGCCGGAACCAGCGTACTCTTCGCCGTCGTCGTCGATTAGACCATCAACCACCTCATCAATTTCCATGGTGCCTTCACGCACTTCATTGATGTAGGTGAGCACTTCGTTCACGGTGGTAGGACATGCGGCGATAGCCATCACCATATGCTTCAGACCGTCTTCAATACGCTTGGCGATTTCAATCTCGCCCTCACGCGTAAGCAGCTCGACTGAACCCATTTCACGCATGTACATACGCACTGGGTCGGTTGTACGACCGAAGTCGGAATCAACCGTCGTTAACGCGGCTTCGGCCTCGTCTTCCACATCGTCGTCGCTTGCGGCGGCCGGCACGTTATCGCTCATGAGCAATGTGTCGGCGTCGGGGGCTTGGTCGTAAACCGAAATGCCCATGTCACCAAAGGTGCCAATGATGCCTTCAATCGCCTCAGCATCCACCAGATCATCTGGCAGGTGGTCATTAATTTCGCCGTAGGTAAGGTAGCCGCGCTCTTTACCTAGCTTAATCAGGGCTTTCAAACGGTTGCGACGCGCTTCTTGCTCTTCAGGGGTTAGCTGGCCACGGCTACCAAATACATCTCGTTCGGCACGGCCGCGCTTTGCGCCTTTCTTCGCAACAGGCTTAAGCTCTGGAATAACCTCGTCGCTATCGTGCAGGTTATCATCGTCGTCGTCGAAACTTGTGCTCTTCGCAGGGCGACCACGGCGACCACCTGTTGCGGTTGCTACTTTAGCGGCTGCTTTTTTGGCAGCGGCTTTCTTAGCAACCGCTTTCTTTGCTGCGGTTTTTTTGGTTGCTGCTTTTTTAGCAGTGGTTTTCTTGGCAGCAGCTTTTTTCGCTGCTTTCTTAGCAACAGTTTTAGTTGCCGCGCCCTGGACCGTTTCTTCAACGTCCACCGTTGTGTTATCGGACCCGGTAGCCTCTGCCATCGTGGTCGATTTCACAGGGGATTGCGTTGTCGATTTTTTACCAGTCGTTTGTGTCATAGTGGATTCCATAGACGCAAAACACACATAATGCACAACTGTGCGGTGTGATGCAGGACAAAACGTAATTGTGTAATAACTACTACTATTAACCAAACACCGCTATGGTTGCCGCACAGGTTCAAATTAGAATAAGATTCCCTAGTCGTTGCTTAGGGACATACGTAACCTATGTCTTGCCAGCCCACAGTCGATATTTAAAAAAGAACGCGCTTTTTGCCATACCTATAAAAATATAGACATCGCGATAATACTTTCGTTTATTACTTAAACTTTAAATTTTACTTCAGTTACTTAGGTTGCGCAGTATTCAATAGCGTCATTCGTCGTGTTAACTCTTGATAGCGTCGCCGGGATGCCTCATCCGGTAAACCCGCATTGATCAATTCAGACTGCTCAGACTTAATAAGCTCAAGTTCTATATGACGTAATGCGTCATTCCATTCGGCCTGCGGATCAGGCAACTCATCATCGGCAAGAACCTCTGTCGTTATCGACATGAGCAATGCTCCAAGCTCGTCTTCCACATTTACCGCTTCTAACAGCGCACCAGAGTGTTTTGCCTCGGTTACATTAATCAAAGCAATTAACTCTTGTACTAGTATTAGATTAGGGCTTTGTACGATAATTTCAAGTTGTTGATCTGGAATGCCCTCTACAAGTTGGGGATAGGCAACCAAAAGACGTAATAAACGCTTCGCAATCGACGTAACACTCCGCTGCTGATGTCTAGTACCACCACCCCCACTTGCCGCCTGAGTGTTAAAACGCGATGCTGATCTAGCACCTTTGCGCCGCCCAAACGTACCTTTAGTATGAGTAGGCATTGCCCCTTCGGCACTAAGAGCGGCTGGAACCTCGGGATAATACGGTTCCTCACCGTAACCCATGGACTCAACCATCGCCGCATCAAACGCGCTTTTAAGTGAGTCGACCGCTTCAAACTCAGCAGGCCCCCCAGCACGAGGTGCCACAACACTATCTAAGCGTAACTGCAACTCATCGGGTGTAAGTTGCACCAACTTAGCAAATTCGTGACGTAACTGTAATGCCAAGGTTGTTTCCGGCAACAACGAAAGCAATGGCAAGGCTTCATGCACACATGCAGCACGCCCCTCGGCCTCATCCATGCGATGCCGCGCAGCGAGCTCATTAAGCATAAAGGTAGATAAGGCATCTGCTTGTAAAGCGGCCTCTCTAAAGGCATCGGCACCAGACTCTCGGACATAGGAGTCAGGGTCGTGACCATCGGGCAAAAACAAAAAACGAATCGCCACATCGTCACGAACCAATGGCAAGCAACTTTCTAAAGCGCGCCATGCCGCTTGTTTACCTGCTCTATCGCCATCAAAGCTAAAAATAATACGATCACTCGCACGCATTAGCTTTTTAATATGATGCTCGGTTGTAGCCGTACCTAAGGTGGCCACAGCATTCTGTAGGCCAGCCTGCGCCAGAGCCACCACATCCATATAACCTTCTACCACCACCACAAAGCCTTCTTGCCGTATCCCTTGTCGGCTTTCCCACAGACCATACAATTCGTGGCCTTTTGAGAACAGCGGTGTTTCCGGCGAATTCAAATACTTGGGTTCACCGGGTGCGATGAGGCGTCCGCCAAAGCCAATGATATGTCCTCGTGTATTACGAATCGGAAACATAATACGACGCCGAAAACGATCGTAACGACGCGCATCGTCCGCTTCGATGACCAAGCCAGACTCGATCAATAAAGGGTCTTCGTAATTAGGATATACACTACTTAAACCGCGTCTTTCCGTACCGCTCCAACCCAAGCCAAATAATTTAGCGATTTGACCGGTAAGACCACGCTGTTGCAAATAACGCTTAGCTTCGTCACTGCGGCGCAATTCACGCAAATAATGCGCTTGAGCGGCATCAAGAATTTGCTGATGTTGGGATACTTCGGCTTTACGCCGTTGATCGGCAGCGCGCTGTTGCGGGCTACGCGGTGCTTCAGGCACTGTAAGACCAACCTCTGCGGCAAGCGATCGTACCGCCTCGGGAAAACTGGCGCCGGTATGCTGTATCAAGAAACCGATAGCATTACCATGCGCACCACAACCAAAACAATGAAAAAACTGTTTGGTGGGACTTACAGTAAAAGATGGGGACTTTTCATTGTGAAAGGGGCAAAGCCCAAGCAAGTTAGCCCCGCCCTTTCGCAATTGCACGTAGCGTCCAACGACATCAGAAATGTCGACGCGTACGAGCAGCTCCTGAATGAAGGATTCAGGGATCAATACAAGCGAGGAGGCAACTGCTGGCTGCGGATGCGTTTGTAGTGACGCTTAACTGCGGCAGCATGTTTGCGTTTGCGCTCTGCAGTGGGTTTCTCGTAGAACTCGCGCGAACGCAGTTCGGTCAACAAACCAGTTTTTTCAATAGTGCGCTTGAAACGGCGCATCGCAACCTCGAAAGGCTCGTTCTCTTTTAATCGAACAATAGGCATGTAGTCGTTAGGCCTTGTAAGTAAATGAATAATAAAAGATTTTCGCAAGATTAACGTAGTATAAAGCGCAGCATGGAAGCAGGCATACTACATTTGTGCTTACCTGACACCATGATAGTACCTACACCTGCTACGTCTCTTTTGCAAAAACCATCAAAAATGTATAGGTTAGCCCATAAGATTACCACGAATTTCGCTTTCCACCAAACAGAAGCAAAGCTAGTTTGTGGTGCAGCGCGGATAAACAACGCTCTACGAATCTGGCCTCTTACGAGCTAAAGGGTACAACGATAGAGTTACAGATTAGTCCTTTTGCTCGGGGCTAGTACCCTTGCGTATCCACGACTCTAACTGATGGGGACGTATACTGTCGTAATCCTCGAATGGCTGATGAATCCAAGGGTTAGTTGGCAAACGCTCGACATGGTAGTCGGGCTCAACTTCAGAGCGCCCTTTCCACCACAATACTGCTGTACGTAATTCGCTAATAGCAGGAAACTGCTCACGCAAGTGATCACGCACCCGCATGAATGTCATGCCTGTATCCACCATATCGTCGACGAGCAATACCCGACCGTCAAGAGTACCACGTGTAATCGTAATAAACTGAGCGATGTCTAAGGTACCTTGTTCTGTGCCCGCCGCCTCGCGGTAACTGCTGGTTGCCAAAATACCCAATGGAATATCGTAAATTCGGGAAAGAATATCCCCCACACGCATTCCCCCACGTGCTAAACAAACGATTTTATCGAATTTCCAACCTGATTCGTGGATTTGCAGCGCCATACGCTCAATGAGACGATGGTATTCTTTCCAACTGACCCATAGGTCGCTATCGGTGCTCGGCGGCAGACTCATAACAGTTCCTGACTGAATGGCTAAAGGTGCGTAACCCAAATACGTTAAAGACGACTTACGACAACCCTAGGTTATTAAACGCAACAAGCGACTGCCAAGAGTCGCTTGTTGAGAGCGAAAACCATATTCCTTGCTTAATACAAGGCGGCTTTCCGCGTCATTATACTTAATTTGTGAACGAGTCGCGCAATACAATCGTTTCGTTGCGATCTGGCCCTGTTGAAACCATATCGATGGGTACTTCACAAATTTCAGCAATGCGTTCCAGATAACGACGAGCGTTAACCGGCAGCTTATCGTATTCGGTGATACCCACGGTGGACTCTGTCCAGCCGGGCATATCTTCGAGTACGGGCTCGGCCTCGGCTACAGCATGAGCACCATATGGAAGCACGTCTAAAAATTCGCCTTTATAACGATAACCGACGCCAATTTTTAGCTCTTCCACGCCATCCAATACATCAAGCTTGGTAACGCACAAACCGGTAATGCCGTTGATCATGACAGAGCGCTTCATTGCTGCACCGTCGAACCATCCACAACGGCGTGCACGACCGGTTACCGAACCAAACTCTTTACCCACTTTAGCCAAACGAGCACCTGTGTCATCGAGCAGTTCGGTAGGGAATGGGCCTGCGCCAACTCGCGTGGTGTAGCACTTAGCAATACCCAGTACATAACTTAGCTGCTGAGGACCTACACCTGCCCCCGCTGAGGCTGCACCAGCCAAGCAGTTGCTGCTGGTCACAAAAGGATAAGTGCCATGGTCGATATCCAACAACGCACCCTGCGCGCCTTCAAATAACAACTTATGACCAGCCTTTTGAGCAGCAAACAAGTTGCTCGCTACATCGTGCACCATAGGTTTAAGCTGCTCAGCATAAGCAAATGCTTGGTCAAGGACCTCGGACGCTGAAACGGCCTCTGCACCAAGGTAGTTGCTAAGCACAAAGTTGTGGTAATCAAGCGCTTCGCCTAGTTTCTCTTCGAATACCTCTGGATCGTAGAGATCCTGAATACGTAGAGCGCGACGTGCTACTTTATCTTCATAAGCAGGCCCAATACCGCGGCCAGTGGTGCCTATCTTACCCTCGCCTTTACGTTTTTCTCGGGCCTGATCCACAGCAATGTGATAGGGCAAAATCAACGGGCAAGCGTGAGAAATTTGCAGACGACCGCGCACATCGACCCCTGCAGCCTCTAACTCGCCGATCTCGGACAAAAGAGCTTCAGGCGATAAAACTACGCCGTTACCGATATAGCACGTGACATGCGAATGCATAATGCCAGAAGGAATCAGGCGCAAAATGGTTTTTTGTCCATTAATCCATAAGGTATGACCAGCATTGTGACCACCCTGAAAGCGCACAACGCCTTGTGCTGACTCGGCTAGCCAGTCAACAATTTTCCCTTTCCCTTCATCACCCCACTGGGTGCCTATCACCACAATGTTTTTGCTCATGTTGCATACTTAAAAAAGACTAACTGGTTTTTAAAACCCGTTATATATAAACAGATAAATTTCTGCACAACTGCTACGCAGAAATCGCCTTTAGCTGCCACTCACCCGCTTGCAGCACAAGCTCTCGGTCGATAACGAACTCGTCAAGCGTGTGCGGCTGGTCAGGCAGCATTTGTATTACAATTTCGCCCGCTTCCCGTAACTGCTCAACCCTCGCAGTTAATGATGCATCTTTGCTCCAGGGGGCTCGTATCGCCCGAGCAGCTTTAGGCGGGGGCAAACCGCCGGATAATTTACGCAAGTCTAAACTAAAGCC
>DATGRU010000122.1:0-5426 GCA_035303295.1 Paenalcaligenes sp. | reverse complement strand
TCCCGGGTATATAAATAATCCGGGTACCTTTGCGTACTTTGCGCAACAGTTTTTGCACCACATCATTGTGTGCTTGTGGCCAGTTCCAGCGCTTTTTCAGGCGCCAGCCGTCCACAATGTCGCCCACTAAATACATGGTTTCGGCGTCGTTGCGCCGCAGAAAGTCCAGTAATTGCTCGGCTTTACAGCCTACCGTGCCCAAATGCACATCGGAGATCCAAATCGTACGATAGCGTCGGGTTTCTACTTCGTTTTCGGGGGCCATAGCCTGAGCTTTTTGTGACGTGTCCATGACGTGTATTAAGCCAGTGGCGTGTGACTGGCTTGTGTCATTGGTATTGCATTGGAGTGACAGGGCGCTGCCATGTGCTTGTCATGTCGGTTGCGTACGCTGTGTTCGTCATAAACCGGGTTCAACGTGAAGGAGTGACGATGAAACTTGCTGTGGTTGGGACGGGCTATGTGGGGTTGTCGAACGCCTTGTTATTAGCGCGTCAGCACGAGGTGGTGGCTTTGGATGTGGTACCGGAGCGGGTTGCGGCGATTAATGCAGGACAGTCACCGATTCGTGATCCACAAATTGAGGCGTGGTTGGGTGACCCCGAGGTGTCCTTGCGCGCTACCTTAAGCCCCGAAGAGGCATACCGCGATGCTACCTATGTGTTGATTGCCACCCCCACCGATTACGACCCTAAGACGAATCGCTTTGATACGCGCAGTATTGATGCGGTGGTGCAGGACGTGAGGCGTATTCAGCCGCAAGCAGCCATTGTAATTAAGTCGACTGTACCGGTAGGCTATACCCGTGCCTTACGCGAGCGACTGGGTGCCGAGAATCTGTTCTTTGCCCCTGAGTTTCTGCGTGAGGGTAAAGCACTGCACGACAACCTGTACCCTTCGCGGATTGTGGTGGGGGATAAGTCGGCAGTGGGTGAACAGTTCGCGCTGATGATGCGCGAGGCCTCCTTAGATCCCGAGGCGCCTATTTTACTGACCGGCTCTACCGAAGCCGAGGCTATTAAACTGTTTTCGAATACGTATTTAGCGATGCGGGTCGCTTACTTTAATGAATTGGATAGTTTTGCGGAAACGCATGGTTTAGATAGCCGCCAAATTATTGCTGGAGTCGGGCTGGATTCGCGCATTGGCGATCATTACAACAACCCTTCCTTCGGTTATGGTGGTTATTGCTTACCCAAAGACACTCGCCAGCTCTTGGCGAATTATGAGCAAGTACCGAGTAACCTGATACGTGCCATTGTGGACGCTAACAGCACCCGTAAAGACTTTATTGCAGATGCTGTACTACGTAGAAAGCCCGATGTGGTGGGCATTTATCGTTTGGTCATGAAGTCGGGCTCCGATAACTTCAGAACGTCCGCCGTACAAGGCGTCATGAAGCGCATTAAAGCGCGTGGGGTAGAAGTAATTGTGTACGAACCCACCTTAGACGCGCCGGAGTTCTTCCGTTCGCGGGTGGTGCACGATTTGGATGCATTCAAGCAGCAAAGCAGTGTGATCGTTGCTAATCGTGTGGGTGCAGAGCTGCACGATGTGATGCACAAGGTCTACACTCGCGATTTGTTTAGGCGCGATTAGGCGTCGTCATCCCACCAGTGGCATGCAGAAACAATATAGAATTCAAAAAGTGGTGTTCCACTACGAGTGTTTGCGATAAGCCGTGGCAAGGCCCAAGCCTGCCTTAGGTTGGTAGCGGATACGTTTGTCTTTGTTTTTTCATGAGCACAGTGGTATGAAAAACTCTTTACGCTTGTTATGGATATCCGTGCTGGCTTTGTTGCTAAGCGGGTGTGGCTACAACGAAATTCAGCGTCTCGACGAACAGGTTAAAGCCGCATGGTCGCAAACCTTGAATCAGTATGAACGCCGTGCCGAGCTGGTGCCTAAATTAGTTAGCTCGGTTAATGCGTATATGGTGAACGAGCGTACAGTGTTAACGCAGGTCACCGAGGCTCGGGCCAATGTGGGTCGTATCAACGTCAGTGTGAACGACCTTGAAGATCCAGCCTTGATGGCGCGTTTCCAAGAAGCGCAGAATCAGCTTAGTTCGGCCTTGTCACGCTTGATTGCGGTGTCGGAAAATTATCCACAGCTAAAAAGTGATGGCTTATTTCGCGACTTGATGACGCAGTTAGAAGGCACGGAGAACCGCATTGCTACTGAACGCGGACGTTATGTGCAGGCGGTGCAGGAATATAATTTGTATATCCGCCAGTTCCCAACCCTCATTACCGCCAAGGTTTTTGGTTATAAGGTAAAAGAAAACTATGGGGTATCGCGCGAGGAAGAGTTACGTCGCGATCCGGTTGTGGAATTTGATATACCCTAAACGGTATTCGTTGTTATCCGTTAATGAAGGTTATCGCCTATGAAAAGTCAGCCGCTTGTTCTGCCTGTGTCGTGGCGCCATGTGTTGGCCAGCCTGTGGCTGGCTTGGTTGGCCTTGTGTGTGGCGATGCCGGTATGGGCTCAGCCTGTACCGGTGCCTCCCTTAAGTGATTGGGTAACAGATACCACCGATACCTTCACGCCAGCACAGCGTCAGGCGCTAAGCGCCCAACTGCAAAGCGTAGAGAGCGACAAGGGTGCGCAGATTTTCGTGTTGTTGGTGCCCACCACCGGGGAAGACACTATTGAGTCGTACGCGCGTCGTGTGTTTGACGAGTGGCGTCCGGGGCGGCAGGGTATTGATGATGGCGTATTGCTGGTTGTAGCGAAGGATGATCGCCGCCTACGTATTGAAGTGGGCTACGGCTTAGAAGGTGCGATTACCGACTTACAAAGTGGACGCATCATTCGTGAATATATTACGCCGCGTTTTGCCGTGGATGATTATGCAGGGGGCATACAGGCGGGGGCAAATGCCTTAATTACGTTGGTCAATGGTGAAGACTTACCCCCACCGGCCGCTTCACAGCAGGGCACTGTCGATGATGAAGGCCCTTTAGTGATGTTGCTGCCTTTAGCGTTCATGGCCTTTTTGATGCCCGCGTGGTTTGCTGCGTTTGCGATCGGTGTATTCGTCTTCCTGATGTTTTGGAGTCTACCCATTGCCGTGGTGGCGGCGCTTGTGGCGTTTGTTATTTCGCGCATTGGTAGGGCTTTCGGGGCGGGTGGTCGTTCCAACTCGGGCTTGGCTTCGCGACGCGGTTCAGCGGTAGGCGGCTTGGGTGGCTTTAGTAGCACCGGTGGTTTTGGCGGTGGTGGCGGCATGGGTGGTGGTATGGGCGGCGGCGGTGCCAGTGGCGGTGGGGGTGGCAGCGGTGGCGGTGGTGCCTCGGGAAGCTGGTAAAAGGGCAAGCGATGCAAAGTAAAATTAAAACCATTACGGGTATTGCGCAGGTCGAGGGCCAATGGCTGCGTCGTCGTCATTTCAATGCTGAAGTATTGGCTCACGTAGCAGAGCGTATTCGCACGAGCGAAGCAGGGCACAGTGGTGAGCTGGTGTTGGCCATTGAAGCGGTGATGCCCGCCCATGAAAGTGATAGTTATCAACGGGCCCTTGAGGTGTTTGGGCGTTTGCGCGTGTGGGACACCCCCTTAAAAAGTGGTGTGTTGTTGTATTTAGCCTTGGATCAGCGGCGGATAGAAATTATTGCCGATCGTGGTATCACGGCCGAGGCAGAGCAATGGCGCAAGGTGTGTTCACGTTTGCAAGAAGCGTTTGTACGCAAGGCCTACGTGGAAGGATTACTGGCAGCGGTAGACGATATTGAAGATATTCTTAAACACCATGCGCCTTTTGCGGAAAGCGAGCACGCTGACACCAATTACCTGCCCAACGAGCCCATCTTAATGTAGGGGCTGCGGGCTGTTTTAGCACGTCTCGGCCTTGATACCCGTTTCAACTATGTCCAATTCTGTGTTGCCACCTTCTGAACGTTTGGGTTTTAAAGCGTACTGCTTGCTGGAGTCATTGCGTGTAAAAGAAGCCCATTGGGGGCCAGTGGAAGACGCTGCAGAAGTACGGCGTAGCATGGCAAGCGGGGGTAGCTTTGTACAACGTTTGGTGCATCGAGCGCAGTTGCTTGCCCAACGAGAAGGCTTAACCCAGCATTACGAGCAGATACGTCACATTGCTATGTTGGCCTTGCCTTTATTGGTGGTGCTGGCCTGTGTTACAGGGGTGTTGGCGGCGTACGGCGTGGCGGGTAATGCGCCCAACATCAATGTGTTAACGGCCGTTGCGGCGCTGTTAACACTGAACGTATTAAGTTTTGTGGCATGGTGTTTGACCTTATTTTGGCCCGCCCAAGGGCACACGAATGCCAGTCCACTGGGCAAAGTGTGGTTGTGGTTAACGCAGCGATTTGTGCGCGGCCCTGAAGCTGGTTTGGTCTTGGGGGCAGGGCTAACGGTACTCGGTCGACATGGATTAGCACGTTGGGTGTTCGCGGCGGTTAGCCATTTATTGTGGAGCTGCGCCACCCTAGCTGCGCTACTGGCGTTGTTGTGGGCATTATCTGCTCGACGTTACGGTTTTAATTGGGAAACTACCCTGCTCGCACCCGAGCATTTTGTCATGCTTGTGCAAAGCATTGGTGCGCTACCGGCTTTGTTGGGCTTTGCAATACCCGACCCAGAGCTGATTCAACGCAGTGATGGCTTACAAGCCTTAAGCATGGGTGAACAGCGTATCTGGTCTAGCTGGTTAATAGGCTGTGTGATTAGCTACGGCTTATTGCCACGCTTAATGGCTTTGGTGGTGTGTGCGGCGCTGCTGTGGTCTGGCCTAAGGCGTATGCAAATTGACACCAGTATGCCGGGCTTTGCCGAGCATCGGGATCGACTCATGCCGAATGTGGTGAAGGTGGGCATCGATGAGCAAGCTCCTGACGATTACGTGGAAACCGTACAAGAGCCGCTTGTGCGACCTGATTTGGATGCGCCGACCTTAGTAGTGGGTGTGGAACTGCCCCACGGCACCGTCTGGCCCCCCGCGCCACTACCGGCCGAATGGGAAGATGCGGGTGTCGTGGATTCGCGGGCAGAGCGACACCATGTATTGCAGCGCCTACAAAGCCAAGCTGTGGCCCATGTGGTGTTCGTGTGCGATGTACACCAAACCCCAGACCGTGGCGTTATTGCGTGGCTTAGTGAATTGGCTGCATACGGTGAGCATTGCAGTATTGTGTTGTATGCGACGGGTTCATCTGAACCCGCAGAGCGCTTGCAAGCGTGGCTGTACCGTTTAGAGGCAGCTGGCTTTAAGCCCGAGCAGATTGTTACGCATTTTGACGCATTGTTATTACGTTAAGGCTAGCTTATGTCTTCTGAAACTGTGGCGTTGCGTTTGGCTGTAGTGGGCCATACGAACACTGGAAAAACCTCGTTATTACGCACCCTAACGCGCGATGCGAACTTTGGTGAAGTACGTAACAGCCCGGGTACTACGCGTCATGTAG
>DATGRU010000121.1:0-16624 GCA_035303295.1 Paenalcaligenes sp. | reverse complement strand
GTAAATGGAGCCGTTATGCGCTGGCTTATACACCACACCAGCCTGATAATTCCACATCGTGTCTTTACGTGACTGCGCTGGATTCACTACCCCACCGCGTCCAGTGGATTCCGCTTGGAAAACTCTAAAACTATCGTAACGTAACCCTGCATTCACTGACCACCGATCATTCAGTTCGACTGTATCGAATAAATACATTGAATGGGTCTTAATGTCCCCGTCTTTCTTTAAGTCAGCATACGTTAGATTGTAAGAATAAGGCCGATGTGGGTTTGGGTTCCAAAAGGAATCCGTGTCGGCGCCCGGCAGACCACTAATGGCTTTAGAACTAATCTCTTCTTTACTGAACTCAAACCCTGCAACAAAAGAGTGCCTTAAAGCGCCTGTGGTGAATTCACCGAAAACATCCGTTTGATTAACAAGGGATTCACTTTTACGATAACGAGCACGATCTGCACGAGCAAATTGCAACCCGGCATCTTCTGTTGCACATGAGCCTGTGTCACCCGCTGCGCAAGTGTCGAAACTCGGGCGAGTCTGTAAATAGTGGTTCAGGCTTTTACCGTAACGCGTAGTGTTACGTACGGTGAACTGATCATTTAAATCATGCTCAATCATCGCTGTAGCGGTGTCGAACTTGTTTTCACGGAAATCAACATTAGCACGACCGTAAAAATTTTCTCGATCCACTTTGATCGGACGAATACGATCGGGATTAGCATCGTTTCTAAATGGAATACCCCAATCCGGCGTGTCTTTATTCACAATGTGTGAATAGCTTAAGGTAACGCGAGTTGGCGTACCCAAACCAAATGCCAAGGAAGGCGCAATACCCCAGCGGTCGGTCTCAACCACGTCACGTCCCGGTACATCACCGCCCATCTTCATCACGTTCAAGCGGAAAGCCGCTGAGTCGGTAAAGGAAACGTTACCATCACCGGTGATACGGTATTGTCCGTCTGTACCTAAACCTGCAGATCCTTCAAAGAAGTTACCTAAACGAGGGGCCTTGGTTACCAAGTTAATGCTACCTCCGGTACCGCCACGGCCTGTGTAAGCAGAGCTCGGACCTTTAATCACTTCAACCGATTCAAGGTTAAAGGTTTCGTGTGAGCCACGGGCGTAATCGCGAATGCCATCAATAAAAATGTCGGTACTGGCTTCATAACCACGAATAAATGGTCTGTCACCAGTGGGCGTACCGCCCTCACCTGAACCCAAGGTAATACCTGGTGTTGTGCGCAATACATCTTGCAGCGAGGTTGCGCCACGATCTTTAATTACTTCCTCTGGAATCACGTTAACCGTGCGAGGGGTATCTAACAAGGGAGCCGTGAATTTCTTAGACGATACTTCATTGGCTTTATAGCCATCAATCGGGGCACTGCCCTGAACAGAAATAGTCGGCAATTCACGAACTGAACTATCTTGAGCAGCGGCCACAGAAGGTAGCGTTAACGCACCACCAATAGCCGCATACAGCATCCCCTGACTAAACGACTGAGATACCGGACGACGGTAACGAGACATTTATCTTCTCCAGAATAACGACACCATGCAGTGGCTGGCTTGTTCTTCTTAATAGAAAACACACTCATCAAATGACGAGTGTGTAACAACGCACTGCATACGAAAGTAAAAATATTCAAAGCTTATGAATAGTAATCATTCTTATTATGGATTACAAGCGCATTCGCTTTACTCGACTTTTTAGTCGTTGTATTTTTACATTTTTATTAAAAACAAATGCTTAGACTAAAACGATAGGCAATAAAAAAGGGCAGCCTATAAGCTGCCCTTTTAGCGGGTTGACTACCGACGTTGTTTAGCTTTTGAGCAACAATTTATTAAGTCTTCTCACAAATGCTGCCGGGTCTTTTAATGCGGCGCCTTCTGCTAGCATCGCCTGATCCAACAGTAAAGCCGCCCACTCATCGAACTCAGCCTCATCCGTTTCAGCTAGGCGTGCAATCAGGGCATGGTCGGGGTTCAGCTCGAGAATGGGTTTAACTTCAGGAGTTTCCTGACCTGCAGCCTGCAGCATACGCAGTAGATGTGGACTGATTTCATTTTCATCCACCACCACGCAAGCGGGGGAGTCGACAAGACGAGCGGTTATACGTACTTCTTTCACTTGCTCGCCCAAGCTGGCGGTTAAGCGCTCGACCAACGGCTTAAATTGCTCAGCAATTTCTTCTTGCTGTTTTTTCTCGGCTTCATCTTCTAACGCAGCCAAATCAAGACCGCCTTTAGCGACTGAAACCAGTGCTTTGCCATCGAATTCGTGCAGGTAAGACAGCATCCATTCGTCAACACGATCAGACAGCAGTAAGACTTCGATACCTTTTTTACGGAACACTTCCAGATGCGGGCTGTTAGCCGCAGCAGCGTAGGAATCGGCGGTGACGTAGTAGATTTTGTCCTGCCCTTCTTTCATGCGCCCGATGTAATCGGCAAAGGACACATCCTGCACAGCATTATCGTTATGCGTAGACGCAAAGCGTAGCAAAGCAGCCACTTTTTCACGGTTTTTCGGGTCTTCGCCCGTACCCTCTTTCAGTACCTGACCAAAGTGTTGCCAGAATTCAGCGTACTGCTCGGGTTTATTCTCAGCCAAGTCTTCAAGCAGCCCCAACACGCGACGTGCGCTACCTTCACGTATCGATCGTACATCGCGGCTTTCTTGCAAAATCTCGCGTGAGACGTTTAGCGGCAAGTCGGCGGAGTCGATTACACCGCGCACAAAACGCAAGTAAGACGGTAACAGTTGTTCCGCGTCATCCATGATGAACACACGCTTAACGTACAACTTCACGCCGTGTTTTGCATCGCGATCCCACAAGTCGAAAGGTGGGCGTTTGGGGATAAACAGCAATTGGGTGTATTCGCTACGACCCTCTACACGATTATGCGTCCATGCTAGGGGCTCATCAAAATCGTGGGCGATGTGTTTGTAGAACTCGTGGTATTGCTCATCGCTTACTTCATTACGCGAGCGGGTCCACAGGGCATTCGCCTGATTAACGGTCTCCCACTCGTTTTGCTTAACTTGTGCGGACTTTTCTTCATCCCACTCTTCTTTCAGCATTTGCACTGGCAGTGAGATGTGGTCTGAATAACGACGCAGCACCGAACGCAAACGCCAGCCATCAAGAAACTCTTTGGCATCATCACGCACGTACAACGTGACCGAGGTACCGCGATCGGCTTTTTCTGCTGGGCTTACCGAGAACTCGCCGGTGCCTTCGGATTCCCACAACACGCCTTCGGTTTCAGCGTCACCTGCACGGCGCGACAGCACCGACACTTTGCTGGCCACAATAAAGGACGAGTAAAAACCCACACCGAACTGACCAATTAACTGCGCATCTTTTTGTTTATCGCCTGTTAGTTGGGAGAAGAACTCTTTGGTGCCTGAGCGGGCAATGGTGCCTAAGTTAGCAATGGCGTCGTCACGGTTCATGCCGATACCGTTATCGGAAATCGTGATCGTGCTTTGCTCGGCATCGTATTCAACGCGGATCCGCATTTCACCATCGCCTTCCAAGAGTTCGGGGCGATCAATAGCCTCGAAGCGCAACTTGTCGCAGGCGTCCGAGGCGTTAGAGACCAGCTCTCGCAAAAAGATTTCCTGGTTGCTGTAGAGCGAGTGAATCATTAGCTGCAGCAACTGCTTCACTTCGGTTTGAAAGCCTAGGGTTTCGGCAGAGGGAACGTTTGTTTCAGATTGGCTCATGACTAATACGGTATGCTAGTTATAAAAAAAAGAGAGACGAGACTTGGCTTGTGCCAACCGTCCGTCGATAACCCATAGATGGGGATGGTTTGCGACATTACAAGGCAGCCTCACAAACACCGCCTACCCACAGCAATTTTCCCCGCTCACCACGTATTTATTTAGCCTCATCTTTATGAAACAGCTTATACACGAGCCATCGTCACGACCTGTTCGCATTTGGACAGACGATATTGACGAGGCCGCGCTGCAACAATTACGCAATTTAGCCAGCATGCCCTTTGTTGACAGCCACGGCGTGGTGGCCATGCCTGACGTGCATGTGGGCATCGGCGCGACCGTGGGCAGTGTGATCGCCACGGATAAAGCCATTATTCCTGCTGCGGTAGGAGTGGATATTGGTTGCGGCATTAATGCTGTGCAATTATCGCTGCACGCTAATGACCTACCTGACAACTTGCGCCCTATACGCTTACAAATTGAACGCGATATTCCCTTAGGCCCCGGCGGCGCGCATAAGCATAAAAACATGCCGTCCTTTGATACTGCCTTACAAAACGGCTTAAAACGTATCACCGACCGCCACCCCAAATTGGAACGCCATCATGCTCAACGACAAATCGGTACGCTGGGTTCGGGCAATCACTTTATTGAAGTCTGTTTGGATGAAAACGACTCAGTATGGGTGATGCTGCACTCTGGCTCTCGAGGCATTGGTAACCTAATTGGCCGCTATTTTATTGAAAAAGCCAAGCGACACATGGAGAATTTGGGCATACAACTGCCCGATAGCAACCTAGCCTATCTTCCAGATGACACGCAGGATTTCAAGGATTACGTTGAAGCCGTGCAATGGGCTCAAGACTATGCCTTTGAGAACCGACGGGTCATGATGGATCGCACCATTGCTGCACTACGACGTCACATTAAGCAGCCCTTTCACATCACCCAAGAAGGCATTAACTGCCATCACAATTACGTAGAGCAAGAAAACCATTTTGGCCGCAATTTGTGGGTGACCCGCAAAGGGGCCATTCGTGCAGGTGCAGGCGATTTAGGCGTTATCCCCGGCAGCATGGGCCAACGCAGCTACATTGTGCGCGGTAAAGGTAACTTGGATTCCTACTGCTCCTGCGCGCACGGCGCTGGCCGTAAGTACAGTCGCACCGCTGCACGCCAGCACTTTCAGGTGGATGACCTTATACAGCAAACCGAAGGCGTGGAATGCCGTAAAGACAATGCCGTACTGGATGAATTACCTTCAGCTTACAAAGATATAGACGAAGTTATGGCAAACCAAAAGGATCTGGTCGAGGTGCTGCACACCTTGAAGCAAGTTATTTGTGTAAAAGGGGCATAAAAAACTTTACGTCACCAAATTTCTGTGTATAATTCTTCTTCTTTGCTCCTGCGTACATGCATTAAGCATGGCTTCCACACTGCAAATACAGCCCGGGTGGTGGAATTGGTAGACGCGTCGGACTCAAAATCCGATCCCGCAAGGGGTGCCGGTTCGATTCCGGCCCCGGGCACCAAACAACGTAGTACCATCAGAACCCGCATAGCTCAAGGCTTTGCGGGATTTTTTGTTTGTCTGTACAGTGTCAATCGCGGGGTTAAGCATACTGCCATAGGGCAATGATGTCACGACAAAACTCGTTGCCGATAGATATACCATCTAACCAATTGGCGATGCGGCGAACAGCATCGGCCATTGCCATAAAAAAACACCCCAAGGGTTGGACTCCAATCCAATTCTTGGGGTGTAGTTCATCGATGCTGCAGGCTATTTATTAGCCAAACGATTTATTCAGTTGTTTTACCGTCAAAGTGCTCTTCTGTTTCGTCAGCTTTTGTGGGGTGCAATACGCCTTCACGATGCTCGGGTGGGCCGTACAGGGTGTACAAGCGTAGCGGAGCATCGCCGGTATTAATGACATTGTGGCGCGCACCAGCGGGGACGATAATGGCATCGTCGTCCTCAACTTCGTACTCGTTATCATCAATTACTACGCGACCTTTTCCTTCCTCGATGCGGAAGAATTGATCGTGCCCTTCGTGCACTTCAGCCCCAATCTCTTCACCGGCCTGTAGGGTCATTAACACCAGCTGCATGTGCTTACCGGTATACAGAACCTTACGAAAGTTATCGTTCTCAACGGTGAGTTTTTCGATATCTTCGACAAAACCTTTCATCCTAATACTCCTTCAAAAAATACGGTCGATGTAATTAGCAATGACGATTTTTAATGCCAATTCACCTTTAACACTCATAGTACCTTAAACCGGCTAGCCCTAATACTGGCGAATAATGTGTGTCCGAAACAGAATCATCGAAGTGTTTGATCTGGCTTTCCAACGCTTAATTGGATTGGTTAAGCTCGGCGTGAACGAGTTACGTCCATTAATGGTCGAAGCCACCGGACAAGCCCCTACACAAATCACAACTAAAAGCATCTAGCATAGAGGTAAAAACTGTTAACTGAGGCAAAATGATGATTACCGAACAAGATCGCATTCATTTACAACGATGTGTAGAACTGGCGGCACAAGCGTTAGCTAGTGGCGATGAGCCGACGCCATTATCACCGACACCGTCGTTGATGGTCCTGACGATGAGTTAGCGGCTAAAGTGCGGCAATTGCACATTCAATACCATCAATCTCGATAAGGCCTTCTACAGAATTAGCAGCCATCTTCAGCGCCTAAAAAACGACTGAAGCATTAGGAATAACCCGCACTGACTAGGTCGCTGCGGGTTATTTTTTCCACAAAAATCGACCCATTGTTGCCTTACTACCAGAATGTCCTTCTTTTTATGCCCCCAGCTTTTGCAGTGCACTGTGACACCATAACGCAGCAAAGTGCTCCACCTTTGCAGCAACAAAAATGCAAAATGCAAGCAAACACAACATCTGTTTTCCGGAAACACATTCCAAAATCAGCAAAAAACACTCTAATTCACGCTATTTATATTCAAAACTTGCTTATAAGCACTCGGTTGCATAATAAAAATTCGCAATAGATAATACGCACCAAGGACTAGAACAGAGCGTTAATTACGCCGCAAATACACTTAAGCACGACGCCGTGGGCAGACAACTTTGTCTCACCCACTGACTAAAAATTTGTCAGAACAACCATCTGGAGACAACCCGATGAAGCGTCTAGTGCTCGCCGTCGTCATGGGTGCTGTTGCGTTCTCAGCTCACGCAAACGACAAGCTAGTAGAACTCTCAAAATCTAACAGTAACTGGGTACTTCCCGGAAAGGATTACAGCGCCACCAACTACAGCCCGATGGACCAAATCAATTTGGACAACGTCAATACACTACGTCCATCTTGGTCTTTTTCTACTGGCCTGTTAAACGGGCATGAAGGTACTCCTCTCGTCGTTGATGGCGTGATGTACCTGCATTCGCCTTTCCCCAATAACACCTACGCTCTTGATCTAAACGAGCCTGGAAAAATCCTCTGGACTCACAAGCCCAAGCAAAGTGCCGCAGCGCGTTCTGTAGCATGTTGCGACGTGGTTAACCGTGGCCTAGGCTACTGGCCAGGCGATGACAACACCAACCCCCTGATTATTAAGACATTGCTTGATGGTCACGTGGTTGCCTTGGATGCGGGAACCGGTAAAGAGGTCTGGAAAGTTGAGAACTCCGATTACCGCGTCGGCTCTACCTTAACGATCGCCCCCTTTGTGGTGAAAGATCTCGTCATTGTCGGCTCCTCCGGTGCTGAACTGGGCGTTCGAGGCTATGTCACGGCTTACAACGTACACACCGGTGAACAGGTTTGGCGTGCTTACGCGACCGGGCCAGATGAAGACATCCTGCTTGCCGATGACTTTAACGATCAAACCCCACAATACGGTCAGCGTGGTCTGGGCGTTTCTACGTGGGAAGGCGATGCGTGGAAAATTGGGGGTGGAACCAACTGGGGCTGGTACGCTTACGACCCTTCCACCAACATGATTTACTTCGGTACCGGTAACCCAGCACCATGGAATGAAACCATGCGTCCTGGTGATAACAAATGGACAATGGCCATTTGGGGTCGTGACGTTGATACTGGCCAAGCGAAGTTTGCCTACCAGAAAACACCGCACGACGAATGGGATTACGCGGGCGTGAACGTCATGATGCTCAGTGAGCAGAAAGACAAAGACGGCAACATGCGTAAGCTGCTTACCCACCCCGACCGTAACGGCATTATCTACACCCTTGACCGCGAAACCGGCGAGTTGGTTTCCGCTGACAAGATGGACGACACCGTTAACTGGGTGAAGCATGTGGATCTGGAAACGGGTCTACCACTACGTGATCCTGAGTACGGCACACGTATGGACCACAAGGCTCGTGATATTTGCCCAGGCGCCATGGGTTACCACAACCAAGGTCACGACTCTTACGACCCAGAACGTCAGAAGTTCTTCCTAGGCCTGAACCATATTTGTATGGATTGGGAGCCCTTCATGCTGCCTTACCGTGCTGGTCAGTTCTTTGTGGGTGCCACACTCTCTATGTACCCAGGTCCTAAAGGCGATCGTCAGAACTTTGTAGGCTTAGGTCAGGTTAAAGCCTACGACGCCATCACGGGTGAGTTCACTTGGGAAAAAATGGAACGCTTCTCTGTTTGGGGCGGCACCATGGCGACCGCGGGTGATCTGGTCTTCTATGGCACCTTGGATGGTTTCTTAAAAGCACGTAACTCCGATACAGGCGAGCTGGTATGGAAGCACCGCTTACCATCTGGCGCGATTGGCCACCCCATGACCTATGAGCATGACGGTGTTCAATACGTAGCCATCTTCTACGGCGTAGGTGGCTGGCCCGGTGTAGGTTTGGTCTTCGATCTGGACGACCCAACCGCTGGTCTCGGCTCCGTCGGTGCCTTTAAGAACATTCAGCATTACACCCAAATGGGTGGAGGCATCATGGTGTTTTCATTGGATGGCAAATCGCCATACACCGAGGACGTTAGCTTTGGCGAATACCCCGAAGACTAATTAAGCACAATCCCTCAATGACGCACTACTGCACGGCTAGCTGCTACGCAGTAGTGCACACGATGTATGTATGGAAATCACTATGACGAGCAAACACTTCAGTCTGCCTTTTCTTAACACACGTAAAAAATGGGCGCTTAGCCTTTTATCCCTAGCAGTCGCCGGATTCGCCACCACAGCATCGGCTGCTGACACAAACGAGTTACGCATTTGTGCCTCGAACGAAGCACCGTTTTCGCAAAACGATGGTCAGGGCTTTGAAAACCGTATCGCTAAAGTCGTGGCTGAAGCCATGGGCCGCGAGCCGGTTTTTGTCTACAGCGAGCGCCCGGGCATCTATTTGGTACGCGACTACCTTGATCAAAACCTATGCGATGTCGTCATGGGACTGGATCACGGCGACCCACGAGTACTCACCACTAACCCCTACTATAAAACCAGCTATGTCATTGTTACCCGCAAAGACAAAAACTTCAGCCTCAAAGACTGGAACGATGACAGCTTAGCCCAACTTACCAATATTGCGGTTCCTCTCGGTTCACCGCCCATCGAAATGCTGAAAGCCATCGGCAAGTACGAAAACAACATGAATTACATGTATTCATTGATTGATTTCAAACAGCCACGAAATCAGTATGTGCGCGTGGACCCAGCTCGTATGGTCAATGAGGTGGTGCAAAACAAGGCCGATGCAGCCATTGCATTTGGCAGTGAAATCGCCCGCTACGTAAAAAACTCCGGCGTGCCACTGGATATGGCCATTTTGCCGCCTGACACCGTACCCGATCACAACAACGACACCATTCAGTTTGTGTATGCGGAATCCATGGCGGTGAGAAAAGACGACGCTGAACTACAGGCTGCTCTAAATGAAGTGCTGCCGACCGTACAACCCAAAATTGATCAAATTCTGCAAGAGGAAGGCATTCCCTTGTTAGAACTCGACTCTTAACTACTCAATTCTGGAATCGCTAATAGGAATCACATTATGAAGTTTACGGGATGGAAGTTCATGCTCAGCGCAACGGTGATGGCATGCAGCATTGCCGCAGCGCCCGCTTCGGCACAGATGCTGATCAACGCTATTACTGGTCAACCTCTAGATCTAGACAGCGGCCGTGAAGAAGAGCGAGATACCCCTGCCGTTCAGGAATTCTTACAAACCATGCAAAACCCGTATAACGAGGATGCCCAAGCCCTACCTAAAGGACGATCCTTGTTTAATACGGCGTGTTCTGGCTGCCACGGCTATTTGGGAGAAGGAAAAATTGGCCCGTCGTTAAACAATGACGACAGTTGGCATTACGAACTGGATACCGATAAGGGCTTATTTGAGGTGATTTTTGGTGGTGCTGACCGCCAGATGGGGCCTCAGAACGAATTTTTAACCCAAGATGAAATTCTGCACGTGATGGCTTGGGTGCGACACCTTTATATAGGTGACCCGGAAGATGCGTCATGGTTAACCGAAGAACAGCGGAGTAATTTCCAGCCGTACAAAGAAGAATCAGCCGAGCAGTAGTTTTTTGATCCTAAGCCGCCTTTAAAGCGGCTCCCACGTTCTATTCATGAACACCAAAGGAGATAACAGCATGAGTACATCAACGATACGACATCGTTTAGGCATTGCACTGGCCGCTTCCGCTTTTACGCTGGTAGCAGGCTCAGCGGCGGCCTACACCGGTACGGAATGTAAAGAAGCAGGTAACTGCTGGCAACCTAAGCCGGGGTATCCAGAACAAATTGCGGGATCCAAATACGACCCCAAACATGACCCCAAAGAGTTGGCTAAGCAACAAGAAAGTATCCAAGCCATGGAGGCTCGCAATAAGCAGCGCGTCGAGCACTTCAAGAAAACAGGAGAGTTTATCTACGACGTGAAGAAAATTCCTGAGTCCTGATTTTCCCTCCTACCGCTCCTTATGTCAGGCGTATCTCCTTAGGGTTTTACGCCTGGTTTAATTACTTGAAGAGGTCATTCTATGCAAGCACAATGCTCCGGCACCACTCTGGATCAACTCGACGATTGGCGAGCACAAGCCATCACGCTGGAGCAACAACTCGCGCGGGTAGTGTTAGGGCAAGAACGCATTATTCGCTTGTTGTGCATTGCCATTTTTGCCCGTGGCCACGTGTTGCTGGAAGGCGATGTAGGTTTGGGTAAAACGGTACTGTTACGCTCGGTGGCCCAAGCACTTGGTGGCGCTTATAGCCGTGTGGAAGGCACCATTGATCTGATGCCTGCCGATTTGGTGTACTACACCTACTTAGATGAAAAAGGCCAACCCGCGGTAAAACCGGGACCAGTACTGCAGCATGGGGATCAACTGTCGGTTTTCTTCTTTAATGAAATCAACCGCGCCCGTCCACAAGTGCACGCCTTATTGCTACGCCTTATGGCTGAACGCAGCCTTAACGCCTTCAATCAAGATTATTACTTTCCCCATTTGCAAGTTTTTGCCGACCGTAATCAGGTAGAAAAAGAAGAAACCTTCGAATTACCGGCCGCAGCCAGAGACCGTTTCTTTATGGAAATACGTGTTGAGGCACCGCGCGATACAAGCATACGCAAGCAACTCATTTTCGATACACGCTTCCACGATGTGGATACGCTGATTCAGACGATTCCAGCGGGTCTTGTCGACTATCAACAGCTTGGTCACATTGCACAACAAATACAGCAACATATACACGTCAGTCCTGTACTGGAGGATTACGTCTTGCGACTTTGGCACGCCCTGCGCCATCCGCATCAAGAAAATATTGCGCTGTCTGGCGTAGACATGCACAGCTTAGTAGCGGGGGGCGCCAGCCCGCGTGGAATGGCTATGCTGGTGCGCGCTGCAAAGGTGCGTGCTTGGCTAGAAGGCCACACCATTGTCTTGCCCGAGGACATTCGCGCTGTATTTTATGAAACCGTGGCGCACCGCTTATTTCTCGACCCCTTGTATGCCATGCAACAAGAGCAAATACTGCCTGCCCTATGCGATGCCATTCTTCAGCAAGTACCGACTCCATGATCGATCTAGAGCGTGAAACGATCGCTGTCGATTTAACTTACCCACTGCGGTGGCGGGTCAACAGTATTTTATACGGCACCCACTCGGCAACCGGGCACAGCGATAGCGGCAACTTTAAAGGTTTTCAACCCTTTTCTCGCCATCCAGACATTCGTCGTTTAGATTTGCGGCGCAGTCTGCGTGACCCCTTTGCCCAATGGTGGGTTAAAGATTACGAGCCCCGCGCACCGGTGCAAATTTATTTGTTGGTTGATATTTCAGCATCAATGCAGGCTGGACAAGGGCAACGCCAGCTGGATCTGGCCACACGCATTTGCACGGCAGTAGCGCATGCTGCCTATCGTAATGGCGATGCCTTAAGTTTTTTTGCCTGCGGCAGTGATATTGAGTTTCAATCGGCAGCGTCTAATCAGCGCGCTACGGCGAGCAGTGCTCGAATGATTCGCTCGTGGTTATTAAAGGCCAGCGCCCAAGCACAAAACGCCAACGGACTGGCATTAGCCGCACGACGCCTAAAACACAGCCGCAGTTTGGTCTTTCTACTATCGGACTTTATGTTCAGCCTTGAGCAGTGCCGCCAGTTACTAGACCCTTTACGACGTCACGATGTCGTTCCTATCGTACTCGATACATATCAACTGAATGCGCGCTCCGCATGGGGCCTCAGCACGTGGTACGACGCTGAGACCGGGCAAAGCAAACTGCTTTTTATGCGCCCCTCGTTGTTTAAACGTTGGCACGCACAGCAACAACAACGGGAGCAGGAAATTAATCAGCTGTTCCATCGTTTTGGCATGTCCCCCTTCAGACCGGGGGAAAGCTTTAACGCTCAATTGCTGGCTCGTCACCTGATGGAGCGTTAACGATGCACCGATTAACGCAATTCTTAATTAGCTGCTTACTAAGCGTTTATCTAGCGCCCCTTTCCGCAGCACCCGAAATCGTAAATTGGGAAACCCCGCGCCTGATCGGCTGGATGACCGGCGATGTGATCACCCATCGTCTTGAGCTGCGTTCACCTAAAGCACAGCCCATCGTGCCAGCCTCCCTTCCCGCTGCTGGCCCGCTTAGCTACTGGCTTAATTTACGCTCGGTGAATCTGGAACAGCGTAACGCCGGTGGTTATCACCATTATGTACTTAGCTTAGACTACCAAAGCTTTTATGTACCGCTGGACGTCAACACACGGCAAATTCCCGAGTTAACGCTACGCTTTGGGCAAGAGGACGGTGAGTCTCCCGCCCTACTTACTATTCCAGCATGGTCGTTCACCATGTCGCCATTACGACCTGTTAGCCTGACCAGCGCGGGCTCGCTACCCCTTTTACATGAAGACATTTATAGCCAGCCTCAATCGCTGCAACCTCTTATTACTCGCAGCGTAGTACTGTTTGGTGTCGCGCTATTGTTAGGTATTTTGCTGCTGCACCGCTATACGCGCTGGCCCTTTCACAAGCGCACCGCACGCCCCTTCGCTCAGGCACAGCGAAACATTACCCGGCTTCGAAAAGGTGGTGAACTCCCCCATTACCAGCAAGCTCATCGCGCACTGCACGCCGCCTTGAATCAGTTGAATGCGCAACGTACCTTATTGCACGAAGACCTCGCTGCATTCATTGCTCAACATCCAGCCTACAGCACCTTAAGCCCACAGCTTGAGCAGTTTTTTCACGCATCACAGCAACTGTTTTTCAGTAGCCAAGCACTTACTGACGACGAGCTCGCGCAAGGTTGGCAACAACTCAGTGAAATCAGTCAGGCATTGGCAAAAGTAGAGCGGAGGACAGGCCCATGATGTCAGCCTTTCCATTAGCGCTAGATCGCCCTCTTATTCTGTTCGCGGGCGTGCTGCTTACGGCCTTGCCTTGGCTTCTACAGCCCAGACAGGCTTCGCTTTCACCCTATCTGGCAACGCTGCCCGACGACCCCCTGTCTGCGTTGATTCATAAAGGATTACGACTACTGGGCAGCATCAGTATTCTGGCTTTAAGCATCGCCTTGGCAGGTTTACACCTACCGGGTGGACAGGTAGAAAAAATAACCCAAGGCGCCCATTTAACATTGGTAATCGATCGAAGCTCCAGCATGAACGAGCCTTTTGGCACAGCAGAAAGTCAAAGCCTGTCGAAAGCTCAGGCCGCTAAACAGTTGTTGCGTAATTTTGCTGATCAACGCGATAAAGACCAAATTGGGGTGGTCGCGTTTTCCACCACCCCCATGCCAATTCTGCCCCTTACCTCACAAACTGAAGCTATTCATGCCGCCATCAACGCAATTGATCATCCCGGCCTTAGTCACACCGATATTGGTCGCGCACTGCTGCTGTCACTAAAGATGTTGGAAACTCAGGCTGACCCACTTAGCTCACGTGCCATCGTGCTGGTTTCGGACGGCGCGGGGGTGATTAGTCGCCAAGTACAGGACCAAATTCGCACCAGCTTACTGCGAGAACCGGTACAACTCTATTGGTTGTTTATTCGTAGCACCGGCACCCCCAGTATTTATGAACAGCCCTCAGATCGACGCCGCGACACCCCACAAGCCATGCCCGAACGTCATCTGCATCTGTTTTTCGAGTCCTTAGGTGTGCCTTATCTGGCTTTTGAAGCCGAGTCACCCGCCGAAGTTGCCAAGGCTTTAGAAGCCATCGATGAACAAGAGCAGCGTCCACTGCGTTATACCGAAGCCATTCCTCGCACAGACCTAAGCACTGCGGCAACGGTGATTGCGTTAATCAGCTTGTGTTTGCTACTTCTGGCTCACCTGCTGGAGCAATCGTTTAATGTTGCCCCCGCAACCCGACTTGTGGAGCCTAAATGATGCCTAGCCCCACTACACGACCCCTTGTTTGGAAATCGGTGCTTTCACGTGCCTATGGCATCGCACTGTGGGTAGCAATTTTGCTTATCGCTGGCCTTTTGGTGCAGCAAATCTACCTACTACGCACAACCCAGCAGGATCAACAACGCCTACAGCGGCTTGCTCAAGGCTACAACGAGGCTGTCAGCCCGAACGATCGCCTGCCTTTAGTGTTTGCCAAAGCCCACTATGCTGCCTATAGAGAACAGTTTGATGAGGCAACGCTGCTAACCGAAACACTCGCTGTCAGGGCTGAACAACCCGACGAGCAACGTTTGGCAGCCGACGCTTTCTACAATCTGGCCAATGCACGACTGCGGCAAGGCATCGAGTGGATCCAACAAGGGGATTTAAATCAAGCTGGACAAGCACTTAATCTGGCTCGCGATTACTACACCCGCAGCTTAACGCTGGTTCCCGACCACTGGTCAGCGCGCTATAACTTAGACATTAACGCTCGGATGGCTCGCCAACTACCGCGACAAAGCATTAGTGATGAAGACGAGCCCAACGAGGTAAAAAAACCAGAAGAGCTATGGAGCGAAGTGCCCGGCTTACCATCAGGTTTGCCATGACGCCCACCTTACTGCGGCGGCTACGCCGACTTCTTCTGCTGACGGCTGTTGTGTGTACTGCACTGGCAGTATGGGCGCCCACGTGGCAACGTGAGCAAGCCACCTACAACCTACTGTTCACCCTTGATGTGACGGGCAGTATGAATGTGCGTGATTACGAGTGGCAAGGTCAACCGCAAAGCCGGCTGGAGCGTAGCAAAAATGTACTGCTGGAACTACTCCAAAACCTGCCCTGCGGCTCTAAGGCAGGCTTAGCTATTTTTACCGAACGGCGTAGTTTTTTACTGCTGGAAAATATGGAGGTCTGCGCTAATTACAGCCCTTTAAGCCAAGCCATTACGATGCTGAACTGGCGCATGGCATGGGAAGGCGATAGCCATATAGCCCGCGGGCTGTTTCATGCTATCGACTTAGCGCAATCATTGGAAAGCGATGTGGTGTTTATTAGTGACGGGCACGAGGCACCTCCCCTGCCGCACTATGGTCGCCCTACCTTTCATCAGGAACCTGACATACAAGACGCCACCCAAGGTTTTGTATTGGGGGCTGGCGGTTTAGCGCTGTCACCCATCCCCAAGTTTGACGAACAAGGTAATGAGATTGGTTTTTTAAGCGAAGATGAAGTGGATCAAGAAAACCGCTTAGGCGCACCGCCCAGCGGCTCTGAAGAACGAGAAGGCTGGCATCCGCGTAATGCGCCGTTTGGCGGCGCCAAGCCTAAAGGTACAGAACATTTATCCTCGGTTAAACAAGCCTATTTGCAAGAACTGGCCGATGAAGCGGGGCTGCACTACATGGCCTTATCCAGCGCCAAACAATTGATCCCTCTATTACCCCAGCAGCTGCGTGCAAACGTGCAATATAGCCCCGTTAGCACCCGGCCTATTTTCTTAAGTGCTGCACTGCTTGCCATACTGCTGTATTACCTAAGCGGCCTCTACAACCGCCGACGCCCAACTTAATTCTTAAGCCTACGTATTATTTTAGGCTGAAGAAACATCCTTAGTCGGCAGCGACCACACGCGGGCGGCGCACCTCTCGGTCGGGATTACGTCTAAACACAATGGGCTGTTCCTGAGTGCGCGTCACATCGTTTCGTGCATGCAGCACTGCATCGCTAATTAAGTGATGATGCGGCGACTTACTACACACCGGGTCGGCATTACGCGCATCCCCCGTTAGCATGAGGGCTTGGCAACGACAGCCACCTAGATCCTGATCTTTTTCTGGACAGCTACGACAGGGCTCTTGCATCCAATCGGTGCCCCGATAGGCATTAAATAACGGGCTGTCATACCAAATTTCTCGTAAGGGCTCTTCCTTCACATTAGGAAAGTGCATATTAGGAATATCGCGCGCAGCATGACAGGGCAAGGCTGCTCCGTCTGGTGCGACGACTAAAAACACATTGCCCCATCCGTT
>DATGRU010000120.1:0-2590 GCA_035303295.1 Paenalcaligenes sp. | reverse complement strand
TTTGGCGCAGATTGTGGTGAACCCAGATAATACCGAGGCTTTTCCTATTGCCGAGCGCATTCGTAACGAATACTGCTTGCGCATTACCGGTGTGGTGTCCGAACGCCCTGAAGGTACGATCAATAACGACTTGGCTTCGGGCCAGATCGAGGTGGTGTGTACTGAAATAGAAATATTGAACGCCTCAGTAACGCCTGCATTCCAGTTAGATGACGATAATCTGTCTGAAACCACTCGTTTAACGCACCGGGTGTTGGATTTACGTCGCCCTGAAATGCAGAACAACCTAATGCTGCGTTACCGCGTGGCGATGGAAGTACGCAAATATTTAGATAGCTTGGGTTTTGTAGACATTGAAACCCCCATGCTAACCAAAAGCACGCCCGAAGGCGCGCGCGACTATCTGGTTCCATCACGCGTAAACCCCGGCGAGTTTTTTGCCTTGCCGCAGTCACCTCAGCTGTTTAAACAGATGCTAATGGTGTCGGGTTTTGATCGTTACTACCAGATCACCAAGTGCTTCCGTGATGAAGACTTGCGTGCCGATCGCCAGCCTGAATTTACACAAATCGACTGTGAAGTCTCCTTCCTGAACGAAGTGGAAATTCGCGAGATTTTTGAAAACATGATTCGTCATGTGTTCAAAACCGTGCAAGACGTTGACCTGCCAAATCCTTTCCCCACCATGACGTGGAAAGAAGCCATGCAGCGTTTTGGCTCCGATAAGCCCGATTTGCGTGTGAAGTTAGAGTTCACCGACGTGGCCGAGCTGATGCGTTCGGTCGACTTTAAAGTGTTCTCTGGCCCAGCGAACGACCCAAGTTGCCGTGTGGTTGCCCTGCGTGTACCGGGCGGTGGTGCCATGACACGTAGCGAAATCGATGCCTACACCAAATTTGTGGGTATTTATGGTGCTAAAGGTCTGGCTTACATCAAAGTTAACGATGCTAAAACTATTCCTGGCGGTTTGCAGTCACCCATTGTGAAAAACATCAGCGACGATGTGTTAACCCAGCTGATCGAACTAACCGGCGCACAAGACGGCGATTTAATTTTCTTTGGTGCAGACAAAGCGCAAGTGGTTAACGATGCGATGGGTGCCTTACGCATCAAAATTGGTCACAGCGAA
Source organism: Paenalcaligenes sp. (assembly GCA_035303295.1). Lineage (GTDB taxonomy): Bacteria > Pseudomonadota > Gammaproteobacteria > Burkholderiales > Burkholderiaceae_B > Paenalcaligenes. The sequence goes on along the minus strand of DATGRU010000120.1, from coordinate 1,461 downwards.
TTGGGCCGTGCGAATGGTTTGGTCGACAGTGGTTGGAAGCCATTGTGGATTGTTGATTTCCCGATGTTTGAGTACGATGATGAAACGCAGCGTTATTATGCTGCGCACCATCCTTTCACCAGTCCTAAAGACGGGCACGAGGACTTGTTGGAAAGCGAACCAGACAAGGTGCTGGCCAAAGCTTACGACATGGTTCTGAATGGCTGGGAGTTGGGTGGTGGTTCAGTACGTATTCATCGCGCCGAAGTGCAAAGCAAAGTGTTTGCTGCGCTGAATATCGATGCGCAAGAGGCCAGCGAAAAATTTGGTTTCTTGCTCGATGCCTTGCAGTATGGCGCGCCACCCCATGGTGGTGTAGCCTTTGGGCTGGATCGTCTGGTCACGATGATGGCCGGTGCCGATTCCATTCGTGATGTGATTGCGTTCCCTAAAACGCAGCGCGCGCAGTGTTTACTGACTCAGGCTCCTTCTGCTGTAGACGAAAAGCAGTTAAAAGAGTTGCACATTCGTTTACGACCGCAGGAAGTAAAGCCGGCCTAGAAGGAGGGCAGGGTGGCAGTTATCCGAGTCGTCAGTTACAACATCCACAAGGGGCGTACCGCTACCGGTAAGCGGGAGTCCATGGATGCCTTAAAACTGGGGCTATATGGGTTGTCGCCCGACTTGCTGTTTCTTCAAGAGGTTCAAGGTCGCAACGAATTGCGTGCGACCTTGAACGCACAACACGAGCTACTTGCTGCCGTGTTGCGTATGCATAATTGCTATGGCTGTAATGCGGTGCGTCAGTACACCGACCATGGTAATGCGCTTTTGTCTCGTTTCCCTATTCTGTATTACGAAAACGAAGACATTTCTGATCACCGTCTTGAACAACGCGGTTTATTGCACGCGGTGGTACAAATCGAAGACCGTCATGTGCACTGTTTGGTGGTTCATTTGGGCCTGTTTTCTGGTGGCAGAACACGCCAAATTAATGCATTGGTCGATCGCATTAATCGTATTGTTCCTGAAGACGAGCCCTTGCTTATCGCGGGCGACTTCAACGATTGGAACAACCGCTTAGCGCCGATTTTTGTGAAGCAGCTTGGTTTGTACGAAGTGTTCTCGTTCGCGCCGGAAATGTACGCCAGCTCGCGCTTCAAATTGCGCAAGCCCACTAAGTGGTTAAGCGGCAGCCGCGATCAAATCGACCAACCCGTTGACGACAGTGTGGCCGTTATGCCCGAGCTGGGCATTGATGGTAATGCGCGTCTTACGCCGCCACCTAAAACCTTCCCAGCGGTGTTTCCTTTCTTGCGTCTCGATCGAATTTATCAGCGTGGCTTTGCAGTGCGTAGCGCTAAAGTGCTAAATGGCATGCCTTGGCGTCAAATTTCCGATCACTCCCCCATCCTTACCGAACTCGAGTTGCCGTAGGCCCTGCTCACTTTTGTGGGCTTTTACGGTTGCATGGCCTGTTGC
>DATGRU010000119.1:0-3779 GCA_035303295.1 Paenalcaligenes sp. | reverse complement strand
AAAGACCAAGAAGCGGCGTATTTAAGCGTACGCGATGGCATCTTAAACTACACCAAGCGCATGCCCTTCCCCGGCCCTGAAGGTCAGGTCAATCTGCCCGAGGGCGTCGAAAATGACGCTGAAGCCTTTAGTGAAATCTTGGCTCACGCCCAGCGCGAGCACCCCGACACGGGTGAATTGTTATCCGCTGTGGTGCTATCAGCCAGCCCCACTAACATTACGGCTGCCTTAAGTGCCGATGAAATCATCGAGATCACTGAAAAACGAGCCCTTAACATCGTCGCTCGTGGTCTACGTGCCGATGCAAATGAAAAGACACGTATTTCTCGTGGCTCCATCGTTTACCTGTTCGACAATGGTGAGTACTGGGAAGTCATCAATATGCCAACAGTGCAAGCTGCCTTAGTGTCGGTTGCGCCGCAAGACGGAGCGATCAAAGCCATGGTAGGTGGCTTTCACTTTGCCGATGGTGAGTTCAACCGCGTCACGCAGGCATGGCGTCAGCCCGGTTCGGCCTTCAAACCTTTTGTGTACGCCGCAGCCTTAGAAAAAGGGCTAACACCCGCCACACAAATTTCTGACGCACCGTTTCACCTGACACAACAGCAAACCGGTTCGCGTCCATGGTCGCCAAAAAACTACGGTAATACCTACGAACCCATGCTCACCATGCGCCAAGGGTTATACAAGTCTAAAAACATGGTGTCCATTCGTATCATGCAAGCGGTAGGGCCCAAATACGTTCAAGACTACATTGCCCGGTTCGGTTTCGACCGTGAACGCCAGCCGCCCGTGTTGCCGGTGGCTCTGGGTGCAGGCAGTGTGACACCCCTACAGCTTGCTACTGGGTATGCGGTGTTTGCCAACGGTGGCTACCGCGTACAGCCTTATCTTATCGATTACGTTACCGACAGTCAGGGCGAAATTATTATGCGCTCTAAGCCGGTCATTGCTGGCGATGCCAAAGCACAGGCTATCGACCCACGCACCGCCTATGTAATGAACCATATGCTACGAGGGGTAGCAACCTCTGGCACTGGGGCACGGGCTTCTGCCACCTTAGGCCGTAATGATATTGGCGGTAAAACCGGTACCACTAACGACTCACACGACGCATGGTTTGCTGGCTACACCCCCGACTTAGTCGGGGTGGCATGGATGGGCTTTGACCGTCCACGCTCCTTAGGCTCAGGCGAAACTGGTGGTGGCGTGTCGATGCCAATTTGGATTAACTACATGCGTGAGGCACTGGAAGGCAAGCCACAGGTGCCACTAGGCCCTGTACCGGATGGTTTGCAAGTTGTTGATGGCGACTTCTACTACAACGAATTTCCGCCCGGTGTTGCAATTGAGCGCGTAGGCCTGCCTAGTCCGATGGACAATCTTGCCCAAGACATTCCAGACGACGGTATCACCAACCTGCTGCAAGGGCTACGTAACTTACAAGGCGATAACCGAGCGTTAGAAGAAGTCCAACGCAGTTTTATTGAACCCTAAGTCAACCGATGCGGTGCTCAACAAGAGCACCGCTATCACTTTGCGTCTACAGCATAATCATGTACTCTAAGCAACGTCTACGTTTGGGGATCGCACTATTAGCCATGCTAACGGTACTACTCGCCACGACCGGTTGCGGCTATAAAGGCCCCTTAACGTTGCCACCACAGGCTACTAACTCGTCCTCAGCCACGACGCACACAGCCTGATACTGTAATCAGCGGCTTTTTGCCTCTGCCCATCCTACATCGGTGTTCCCACTAAGCCGATCTGATCTACTGTCGTCTACATCATGACCGTTGCCCCGCACTTTCAATTCAAAAACGATATTTTGCACGCTGAAGACGTGTCACTTGAACAATTAGCGACCGAATTCGGCACGCCGCTTTATGTGTACTCGCGTCAAGCTCTGAATGATGCCTGGGAAAGCTATCGCGTTGCTGCCCAAGGACGAGACGTGCTAGTGTGCTACGGCATGAAGGCCAACTCCAACCTTGCCATTCTTAATGAGTTCGCTCGTTTAGGCACCGGCTTTGATATTGTGTCGGGTGGCGAATTGGCCCGTGTTATTGCTGCCAAGGGAGACCCCAGAAAAGTGGTTTTTTCTGGTGTTGGTAAGCAAGGCTGGGAACTTGAGGCCGCTCTTGACGCTCAAATCGAATGCTTTAACGTCGAATCAGAAGGCGAGCTATTACGCATTGCCGAGATTGCAGCACGTAAAAACCTGAAAGCGCCAATTTCGTTGCGCGTTAATCCTGATGTGGATGCGCGCACACACCCCTACATCTCAACAGGCTTAAAAGACAATAAGTTTGGCATTGCTATTGAAGAAGCACCACGGGTCTATAAATTAGCCGCCAGCCTGAACAGTTTGAATATCGTGGGCCTAGACTGCCATATCGGTTCGCAAATTACCGAAATCAGTCCCTACTTAGATGCATTGCATAAGCTGCTGGACTTAATCGACCTATTGGCCGGTGAAGGCATCACCCTGAAGCATTTGGATATTGGTGGTGGTTTAGGGATTCGCTACACCAACGAAACCCCTGCTACGCCCACCATGTTACTTAGCGAAGTGTTTAAAATTCTTGATGAGCGTCAGCTAGGCCATCTGCAATTAGTACTCGAGCCCGGTCGCTCCATGGTGGGCAATGCAGGGGTTCTGCTCACCCAAGTGGAATACCTCAAACAAAACGAAAGCAAAAACTTTGCGGTGGTCGATGCCGCCATGAACGATTTGATCCGTCCCACTCTCTACGACGCATGGCATGATGTGGAACCAGTGCGGCCCCGCATATCCGCTACCGCTTTGCCTTACGATGTTGTCGGCCCGATTTGTGAAAGTGGCGACTGGTTGGCTAAAGATCGCGAACTAGCACTAGAGCAAGGCGACTTACTCGCCATTATGTCGGCAGGTGCTTACGCTTTCACCATGGCCAGCCAATACAACACTCGTCCCCGCGCAGCCGAGGTATTAGTCGACGGCGAAACGGTACACCTCGTTCGTCCTCGCGAAAAGCTAGAAAGCTTATTTGAAAGCGAACGTTTGCTGCCTTAAATAACTAAATAAGCCCCTTAATACAGGTCTTATTAGATATAAAGATTTGCAAAACATTACCGTTAACAGTCAACAATGGTAAATTCATCGCAGTTGTAATAAAGCGGTAAACCAGTTGTGTGTAAGCAATATATTACTTTCACGGTATCTGGTTAGGGCTCAACCCTACACCAGACCGTGAGTTAGGCTGCCAACACAGATGACTAATTACGGTACCCATAGCAAGGGCCCACCTTCTGGCGGCACAGATGCTAATAGCAGCGTAAGGGGTAGCGAAGCCGTTCTACATGTTTTTACGACATACCTGCTTCCTATTGCTCTGCTTTTACTATCGCTGGTCGCGATACTCAGCTTACCCAGCAGTTACCCCAGTACTGCCGGTAAGCAGAAGGCTGCCCAAACACTTCCAATCGAGGCCCTAGAGGGGCCCTTGCTAGCGGCCGCCCAAACCATACAGGCAACCCCTCAGCCCTCGTCATACCCGCTGCCTCTACGCGAATCTTGGGTTCAGTTTACGATACCCGACAGCCATACCCCTGAAAGTCACACCATTCGTATCGCCTCACCCCAGCTACAATATTTGCAATGTAGTTCTGCTTCACACAATAACGATAACGACACAGCCCAACTTGTTACGCTATCAAATGCTTCACAAGGCGCTCAACAGGCCTATCACCTCAACTTAATAGGCCACCCCTTACCTGCCGATATCCTTTGCTTAGCG
>DATGRU010000118.1:0-3978 GCA_035303295.1 Paenalcaligenes sp. | reverse complement strand
TGTGATGTATGGGGTGCCTTATCCGGTTATTGCGCGTCTTAGTATGGGGGTTAGAGGGGCCAACTTTCCAGCGCTGGTACGCGGCATCGTAGCTATTTTCTGGTACGGGGTGCAAACCTATTTTGCGTCCACCGCTATGGCATTGTTGCTGAATGCCATCCTTGGTTCGCCCGGCGGTGCTACCTTTTTAGGTTTGGATGGGGTGGGTTGGGCATCCTACATTATTGTTTGGGTGTTGCAACTGGGTATCTTCTTAATGGGTATACGCTGGATTACGCGGTTTTTAAATTGGGCCGGTCCGCTGGTGTATCTGGTGATGGTGGTGTTGCTGGGGGTGATTTGGTATCAGACAGGGTCTGGGTTGGTGTCCGAGGTAGGGCGAATTTTTGCAGGGCAAGGCACCTACGAGGGTGGGCCGATCATGGCATTTGGCGCGGTGGTAGGCACCATGGTGGCGTATTTTGCTGCGGTGGTCATTAACTACGGTGACTTCTCGCGTTTTGTAAAAGACGAACGCAGCATGCGCCTTGGTAACTTTTTGGGCTTGCCGGTTAGCTTGGCCGTATTTTCATTTTTAGCGCTATTTATTACGGCGGGAACGGTCGTGCTATTTGGAGAGACGCTAACCAACCCCAGCGATATTGTGGCTAGAGTTGATAATCTGTGGTTTACGATTGTGGCTGCACTTACTTTTTTTGCTGCAACGGTGGGGATTAACCTCGTGGCAAACTTTATCCCTCCGGCCTTTGATTTAGCCAACCTGTATCCTTCGCGCATTACCGCCAAAAGGGGTGGGATCATTACAGCGGTTATCGCGTTTTTTATTGGTGGCTTGTGGTTGCCGCTGATTAGTGCAATTGGTATTACTGGCTTTGTTGATACGCTGGGTGCATTGCTGGCGCCGTTATACGGCATCATGATTATCGACTTTTACATACTGCGCAAGCAGCGTGTGGTGCTGCAGGATTTATTTAGCATGGATGAGCAGGGCACCTACTATTTTGATGGCGGCTGGAATAAACGGGCGATGTTGGCCTTTGCGTGCGCGGCGATATTCTCAGTGTCTACAGTATGGGTTCCAGTGTTATCTGATTTGGCAGGTTATGGCTGGCTGGTTGGTGCTTGCCTCGGTGGCTTATTTCATTACTTTGTGATGCGCTCGCGTATTCGAGTTTAGGGTAGGGTTTTGGCTTAATTGGATCAGCCGGGATGCAGGCGGGGGAGCGGTAAAAGGCAATCGCTTATGCAAGATTGTTACAAAAAAAGCGTCTCCCGTCGCCTGTGTCAAACAGTTGTAATATTGATACACCAGTGGTGTAAGCCTTAAGGAATAAGGTTCCCGCGGCTTGTGAATGTATAGGCAAGCCGTAGTTGCATCTCGGCTAGGGTTATCCCCTTAAACTCCACTCGCAAAATGCTACAATCCAATGGTTTATTTACTGCGATTGGGTGCTTTGCATGAACCTGCAACATTACTTTCCCGTACTTCTGTTCATTATCGTGGCAACAGTCATCGGTTTGGCGCTGCTTGCAGCGGGGCGCATTCTTGGCCCTAATCGCCCATACGATGAAAAGCTGTCACCTTACGAGTGCGGTTTTGAAGCGTTTGACGACTCTCGCATGAAGGTCGACATCCGTTACTACCTTATTGCCATTTTGTTCATTATGTTCGATTTGGAAATCGCGTTTTTGTTTCCTTGGGCAATTGCTAATGGCACGGTAGGTTTGGTCGGTTTTTGGTCTGTCATGGTGTTTTTAGGCATTCTTACCGTTGGCTTTCTGTACGAATGGAAGAAGGGTGCGCTCGACTGGGAATAATCCCTTTGGCATCCTGCGCTGTATGCGGCTCGGTTTAATCGGTTTGCATAAGGCGCTTAACGTTTCTGCCCGGATATTCACACCCGTAGCAGACCTGACAGTAAAAGGTGCTAAGCCGGTTTCAACGTGGCTTGGTACTTGGGTAAAGGCAAATTAAATGGCTATCGACGGCATTCTTAAAGAAGGTTTTATCACTACCAGCGCAGACAAAGTGCTGAACTGGGCTAAAACGGGCTCGATGTGGCCCATGACATTTGGTCTGGCCTGTTGTGCGGTGGAAATGATGCACGCTGGTGCAGCACGATACGATCTGGACCAATTCGGCATTATTTTTAGACCTAGCCCGCGTCAGTCCGACTTAATGATCGTGGCTGGCACGCTGTGCAACAAAATGGGTCCTGCCCTACGTAAGGTGTACGACCAAATGGCCGAGCCTCGCTGGGTGGTTTCCATGGGCTCCTGTGCCAATGGTGGTGGCTACTATCACTACTCTTATTCGGTGGTGCGCGGTTGCGATCGTATTGTCCCAGTGGATGTCTATGTGCCTGGGTGCCCGCCCACAGCGGAAGCGCTGGTGTACGGTCTTTTGCAAATGCAAAACAAAATTCGTTTAACGAATACCATCGCGCGTTAAGCGGCTGTCCTATTTACACTAAGAGCTCATAACTATGACACGGCTTGAAACGCTACAAAATAATCTGCGGGCAGTGTTTGGCGACGAGGCGTCGATCACACTCTCTCACGATGAAGTTACACTGGAAGTGTCCACCGACGCGTGGATCGAAACCTGTACTGCACTGCGCGACAACAACGATTTAGGCTTCGAGGTATGTATCGACCTGTGTGGTATCGACTACTCAGGCTGGCGTGCCCCTACGTTTGAATACGACCCTAGCTGGTTCCCACATCGCTTTGCAGTGGTTATCCACCTGCTATCGATTAAAAACAATTGGCGCATGCGTGTGCGCACCTTTGTGGCCGGCGACGATTTTCCTGTTCTGCCCACATTGGTTAATGTCTGGCCCACCGTGAACTGGTTCGAGCGTGAAGCGTTTGACCTGTTCGGTATTGTGTTTGAAGGGCATCCCGACTTGCGTCGTATTCTTACCGACTATGGTTTTATCGGGCACCCATTCCGCAAAGATTTCCCCATTTCTGGTTACGTGGAAATGCGCTACGACGCCGAGCAAAAGCGCGTTATTTACCAACCAGTCACGATCGAACCGCGCGAGATTACGCCGCGAGTCGTGCGTGAAGACGACTACGGAATAGGGCGTTAATTGCATCATGGCTGAAATTCAAAACTACACTCTTAACTTTGGTCCCCAGCACCCAGCTGCGCACGGTGTGTTGCGTCTGGTGCTAGAGCTTGATGGCGAAGTGGTAAAGCGCGCCGACCCGCATATTGGGTTGCTGCACCGCGCTACTGAAAAGCTGGCCGAGCATCGCACCTATTTGCAGGCTTTGCCTTATATGGATCGTCTCGACTACGTGTCCATGATGGTGAACGAGCACGCTTACTGTTTGGCTGTTGAGCGCTTGCTGGGTGTCGATGTGCCGCTTCGTGCGCAGTACATTCGCGTCATGTTTGACGAGATCACACGTATTCTGAACCATTTAATGTCCATTGGTTCCCATGCGCTCGACGTCGGTGCCATGGCCGTGTTCTTGTACGCTTTCCGCGAACGTGAAGATTTAATGGATGCTTACGAGGCTGTTTCTGGTGCCCGTTTGCACGCTGCTTACTACCGTCCCGGTGGCGTGTACCGCGATCTGCCTGATCAAATGGCCTTGTATCAGGGCAATAAATACCGTAGCGAGAAAGAGCTAAAAGCCATGAACGAAGCGCGTTCGGGTTCGTTGCTTGATTTCCTCGAAGACTTCACCAACCGCTTCCCTGCGTGTGTGGATGAATACGAAACTCTGCTAACTGATAACCGTATTTGGAAGCAGCGTCTGGTGGACGTGGGTATTGTCACGGCTGACCGCGCTAAGGCTTTAGGGTTTACCGGCCCAATGTTGCGTGGTTCAGGTGTCGAGTGGGATATGCGTAAAACGCAGCCCTACGAAGTGTACGACCGGGTTGATTTTGATATTCCCGTGGGTACAAACGGTGACTGTTACGACCGCTATTTAGTGCGTATTGCCGAAATGCGTGAA
>DATGRU010000117.1:0-2006 GCA_035303295.1 Paenalcaligenes sp. | reverse complement strand
TCACTACAAACGATTAATCTGAACGCCAGCTTTTCGATTGGCTTCAGGCCGCTTTATTTACTGGCAACCCTGTGGGCCATTTGCAGTGTCAGTGTGTGGGTGTTTGCACCGGCTGCAGTTAACCTACCCCTTAGTGGCATGTATTGGCACGCACATGAAATGCTGTGGGGCTTTATTGGCACCATTGCGGTCGGTTTTTTATTAACCGCCAGCGCCACGTGGACTGGCATTAACCCACTTTTTGGTCGACCTTTGGCCTTGCTTTGTTTAGTGTGGTTAGCTAGCCGACTACTCTTTTTCATCGGCGGCACATCAAATGTACTAACCGCTGCAGCACTAGACAGCCTGTTCTATCTGGCTGCCGCTATAGCCATTGCGCGCAGTGTTATCTTAAGCAAAAACTGGCGTAACCTCATGATGCCAGTCATGCTGATTTTTCTAGCCGCCACGCAATTTTTGTTTGCTCATTTCGCCACCACCTACCAAGTGGCCGCCATGTGGCAAAGTTTCAATGTGGCGTGGCTGGTTATGGCAGTCATTAGCTTACTGATCAGTAGTCGTGTCATCCCATTTTTCACCCAACGTCGGCTCCCCAACGCCACCATTGCCTTGCTACCCGCGTTACAGCCAGCCTTATTGTTGATCGGTGTGATTGCGATTGTCGCGTTATGCGTCAGTGCCACATGGCTCACTGCGCTAGCACTGCTGGCCGCCTCTGGCATCATGGCCTATCAGCTTAAACGCTGGTATCACCCCACTATGTGGCAAGAACCCCTATTATGGATATTGCACATAGGCTACGCGTGTATCGGTTTGGGTCTATTCACCGCTGCCATCTATTTTGGCCAAGATATATTGGGCATCACTATGCGCTTAGCGACGCCCATTCATGTGATTGGCGTGGCCGGTTTTGCTGTCCTAATTATTGGCATGCTGGTACGCACGTCACAAGGTCATCTGGGCTTAGCGCTTAGCACCACCACTTCACTGCGTATTGGTTTTTACTGCATGATCGCGTGTGCTGCACTGCGCATCGTCGCCCTTTGGCCTTCGCCCGTAGCGCTACCCAGCCTACACCTTTCCACCCTATTCTGGGCCTTAAGTTTAGGCATCTACCTTTGTTATTTTAGTTTGCGCCTACTTAGCCCCCGGCCCGACGGTAAAGTCTAATAACGAGCACACCATGCGACTTAACTTAAGCAGTGATTACGCCTTACGGTTACTGATGTACCTAGCCGCTAATCAAGAGCGCCTATGCACTATTACTGAAATAGCTGAGCACTACGACATATCGCGCACCCATTTAATGAAGGTCACCCATGGTTTGGGAAAACACGGCTGGATTCAAACCATACGTGGTAAAAATGGAGGGATGAAGCTGGCTAAACCCGCCTCAGAGATTAAAGTTGGCTCGGTTATTATGGATTGTGAGGCCGACTTTCAACTGGTTGAATGCATGGGGGAAGGTAGCCAGTGTGTGTTGGATGGCTCGTGTAAGCTGAACACCATCTTGCATGGTGCCAAACAGGCTTTTATTACGCACTTACAGCAATACACGCTGGACCAACTGATTACCCCAGCCAGTTATGCCGTGCTTAACTTTCACCCTGCACCGCTCAGCCTAGGCACAGAATAAAATCCATCAAAAGTAAAAGGGGCTTAACGCCCCTTTGTTATTTACCCGATACGATCACAACGTACGGTGCCCGGATGACCTCGCAACTGCTGTAATACCTGTTCGCTGACCTCGCCATCAATATCCGTAATGGCATAACCAAGCTGACCCCGGGTTTGCAACTGCTGCCCCACAATATTTAAGCCATTTTCAGCAAAAATACTGCTCAAGGCCCCCATCGTACCGGGCACATTACGGTGTACATGCAAAATCCGTGTTTCGCCCGAACGCTCTAAATAAGGCACTTCGGGGAAGTTAACCGCCCCTTTAGTGGCTCCACTGCGTAAAAACAACACCAACTTCTCGGCCACTTCACGCCCAATATTTTCTT
>DATGRU010000116.1:0-2006 GCA_035303295.1 Paenalcaligenes sp. | reverse complement strand
GTTGCCCGCCCCCGCGCTAAGGCTGATGCGGCCTTGGCCGAATGCCAAAGCAAGTCTCAATAATTTGCCCCTGCGGCCAGTATTTTTACTCACATGAGCACAAACGTTCACACCCAATCCAAGCCGGGTAGCCTACGCGCCATCGGCCTCAGCAAAACCTATGGCAAGCGTACGGTGGTTAAAGACGTCTCGATTGCGGTGGAAAGCGGCGAAGTCGTTGGCTTACTGGGCCCTAATGGCGCCGGAAAAACCACCAGTTTCTACATGATCGTCGGAATTGTGCACGCCGACTCGGGCCGTATCGAAATTGACGGCACCCCCATTGCGGGGCTGCCCATGCACAAGCGTGCGCAACTAGGGCTTTCCTACCTGCCCCAAGATGCATCGGTATTTCGACGCCTAACCGTCGAGCAGAACATTCGCGCCGTATTAGAGCTACAGTTCGACGAACAGGGCAAGCGCTTTTCCAGCAAACTCATTAATGAACACCTTGAGCAACTCATTGACGAACTGCAAATTGATCACATCCGCAGCAGTACCGCCCTATCCTTATCAGGGGGTGAGCGCCGTCGTGTTGAGATTGCCCGAGCGCTTGCCACACAGCCGCGCTTTATCTTGCTTGATGAGCCCTTCGCTGGCGTTGACCCCATTGCTGTCATTGAAATTCAGCGCATTGTGCAATTCTTAAAGTCGCGCAACATAGGGGTGCTCATTACCGACCATAATGTGCGCGAAACGCTGGGTATCTGCGATCGCGCTTACATTATTAGCGATGGCTCGGTATTAACCAGCGGCCATCCCAACGAAATCATTCACAATGAGGCCGTGCGTCAGGTTTATCTGGGGAAGAATTTCAAAATGTAGTGCTGCGCAAAAAAATAGTTGCGCTAGATCATAGGAAAATTTTGGGGCTTAGGTATACTGGACATATAGGAACTGCAGGGAGGGCAAAAATCTTTTATGTCTAGCCTGTGCGTTAAACACTTACGCACCTTGTTATTAACAGGAGAGTCCTTATGAACCTGAGCATCATCGGTCACAACATAGAAGTTACTACTGCTTTACGCGAGTATGTAGACAATAAAATAGGCCGTATCGGCAAACACTTCGATAGCGTCGTCACGGGTCAGGTCATCCTTTCGGTAGAGCGCGTGAATCACACTGCTGAAATCACCCTACGGGTTGCAGGTAAAGACATTCACAGTGCCGCCACTGAAGAGTCCATGTACGCAGCCATCGATTTATTAGCGGATAAAGTCGAGCGTCAGGTTGTGAAAACCAAGTCTAAGGCTTCCAATCATGCCCATACACCCCACAAACGTATGGAAGAAGCAACTCTTTAACCAATCAGTTGCAGCCTTGTCTACGGCACTACTGCTACACTAGACGAACTCAGCAGCCCCGACTACCAAGCGGGGCTTTATTAATTGCTTCGTTTCATATGTAATAGCGCATATCCATGCACATTGCATTCGCTTTATAATAGCTACTATGAATCTATTGTCGCGTATTTTGCCGCCTACTAATATCGTGCTTGATCTGGCTGCAACCAGTAAAAAAAGGGCATTCGAGCAGGCAGGCTTACTCTTTGAAAACAACCACGGTATTGCGCGTACCACTGTTTTTCAAAGTTTATTCTCCCGTGAACGCTTAGGCTCTACCGCACTGGGCCACGAGGTCGCCGTTCCCCACGGCCGTATTAAAGACCTTAAAGAACCCGTTGCTGCGTTCATTCGTCTAGCAGAACCCGTGCGTTTTGACGCGTGCGACGGTCGTACTGCCAGCTTGCTGTTTGTCTTACTGGTTCCCGAGCACGCCACGCAAGTTCACCTCGATCTGCTAGCTGAAATTGCACGGTTAATGTCTGATTCCGAACTTCGGCATGCGCTTAACACCGAAACCGACCCCGCTGTCGTGCATAATCTGTTGACGACAACGGCAGAGGACCAAAGCGATGTTAACAATACAAGAGCTGGTTAGTGATAACGCAGAACGAGTTCACTTTA
>DATGRU010000115.1:0-3600 GCA_035303295.1 Paenalcaligenes sp. | reverse complement strand
CATGATCATGTTGGTCATCGATATTGCCTTGTTTGGTATGGCAGGTTTGGCTGTATGGGCGGTGCAGATGGGTTGGATCCCGTTCTGGGCGGCTGGTGTGGTCAATGGTGTTGGACACGCTATCGGTTATCGTAATTTTGCTAGTCCGGATACCAGTACTAACGTATTCCCAATCGGCATTATTATTGGTGGCGAAGAGCTTCATAATAATCACCACGCTTACGGCACGTCAGCTAAGTTTTCCAGCAAATGGTACGAGTTTGACTTGGGCTGGTGCTACATCAGTGTCTTGCGTTTCTTCAAATTGGCGCACGTTAAGAAAGTAGCTCCTAAGCTTCGCTTAGAGCCCGAATCCAAATTGGTATCACCTGATGCCATTAATTTAGACACACTGCAAGGCGTCATCACGCACCGTTATGAAATTCTGGCTCGCTACGCCGATGTTATCCGTAGTGCAGCAGTAGAGGAAATTTCTCGCTTGAAGCTATCGAAGCAAACGCGTGGTGATCGCGACAGTAAATGGTCGTTATTGCAACGATGCAGCGAATGGATTGGTCGCGGCGATCAGGTGCTTAAGCCCGAGCAACGTGCCGAGTTGGAAACCGTACTTAAAGACGACTCTCCTTTATCAACTGTGGTGCGTATGCAGCATGAGTTGGCGCGCATTTGGGAAAGCTCTAGCTCCTCTAGCGAGCAACTACTGGCCGACCTGCAAGCTTGGTGCCACCGCGCTCAGCAAAGTGGTATCGAAAGCTTAGAGAAGTTTGCGCTACGACTGCGCCGTTATGCGGCATGATTGATGGCTTAAACCCTCAGCAAACGCAAGCAGTTACTCAAGCCCCAGCACACACTTTAGTGCTAGCTGGGGCGGGTAGCGGAAAAACGCGAGTTCTCACCACACGAATGGCTTGGTTGATGCAACAACATCAACTAAGCCCTTTTTCGTTATTGGCGGTTACGTTTACCAATAAAGCTGCGCGTGAAATGCTGACGCGATTGCAGTCTTTATTACCCATTGATACCCGCGGCATGTGGGTAGGCACTTTTCATGGCCTGTGTAATCGCTTGCTACGAACGCATTTTCGCGATGCAGGTCTGATTCAAAGTTTCCAAATTCTCGATAGTGCCGACCAGCTGGCCGCTATTCGCCGGTTGATTAAGGCATCTAATATCGATGATGTAAAGTTTCCCCCTCGCGACGTGCAGCGTTTTATTAATGCCAGCAAGGAAGAAGGTTTACGCCCTGATGCGATTGAGGCCTATGATCCTCACCGTCGCAAGCTCATCGAAATTTATCAGCTTTATCAAGAACAATGCGAACGTGAAGGCGTTGTCGACTTTGCCGAGCTGTTATTACGGGCTTACGAGCTCTTGCAGCGTAATGCTCCCATACGCGAGCATTACCAGCGTCGTTTTCAACACATTCTGGTTGATGAGTTCCAAGATACAAACCGGCTTCAGTATTTGTGGCTGCAGATTTTAGCGGGGGGCGGAGCCTCAATTTTTGCAGTCGGTGATGACGATCAGTCTATCTACGCCTTCCGTGGTGCAGACATCGGAAATATGGCCGACTTTGAGCGCAACTTTGCGCGCGGCAATGTGGTCAAGCTAGAGCAAAACTATCGTTCTTCCGGCCACATACTCGACGCAGCCAACACCTTAATCGCTCAGAATGCCGGCCGCTTAGGTAAGAATCTTTGGACCGATGCCGGTGATGGCGAGCCTATTCGTATTGTCGAACAAGCATCCGACGCCTTGGAAGCCGAGTGGGTGGTTGATGAAATTCGTGCCTTAATTAACGAAGGTAAGGCGCACAATGATATCGCCGTGCTTTACCGTAGTAATGCCCAGTCACGCGTTTTAGAGCACCATCTGTTTAGTTCGGGTATTGCCTATAAAGTATATGGTGGTCAGCGCTTTTTCGAGCGCCAAGAAATTAAGCATGTGTTGGCGTATCTGCGCTTAATCGACAACCCAGATGACGATACCTCATGGCTGCGGGTGGTGAATTTTCCAGCTCGTGGTATCGGTGCACGTTCCCTCGAAGTATTAGGCGATCACGCGCGCGAACATGGTGTAAGTTTGTGCCGTGCAGTTCCCTATATGAGTGGTCGCGCAGCGACGAATTTAGGGGCGTTTTTATCGTTGATTCAATCGCTGGCTAATGAAGCTCAAGTGCTTAGTTTGCCCGAGCTAATTCAGCAGGTTGTGCACGATTCTGGTTTGTTGGCGCATTATCAGGCTGATCGAGAAGGCGCTGAACGTTTAGAAAACTTACAAGAGTTGGTTAACGCTGCCGCAGTTTTTGTAAACGAGGAAGGCGTTAGTGACGCACCGGCAGGTCGAATCCCTGAAGCCAGCAGTAATGCGACAGCAGTGCAAATTGAAGGCGCTATTGAGTCAATCGTAGCCATGTCGCCGCTAGGGGCCTTTTTAAGCCATGCTTCCTTAGAGGCTGGGGATAATCAAGCACAAGCAGGGCAGGATGCTGTTCAGCTGATGACCATTCATGCCTCGAAGGGTTTAGAGTTCGATGCGGTGTTTATTACGGGTCTAGAAGAGGGCTTGTTTCCGCATGATAATAGCCTTAGCGAGCCGGGTGGAATAGAGGAAGAGCGGCGCTTGATGTATGTAGCCATGACTCGGGCTCGTAAGCGCTTATACATTACATTGGCTCAGAGCCGCATGCTGCACGGCCAAACCCGTTACGCGATGCGTTCACGTTTCCTCGATGAGTTACCTGAAGAAAACCTTAAATGGCTAACCGCTCGTGCAGCTCCTGCGCGATCAGCAGCGGGCGAACAAGCTGCTTGGGGTGGGGCATTTCGTCGTGGTTCAAGCTGGAATGCGCCGGCAGGCAGTAGCATGACCCCGAACATATCTAGGGTGGGATCCAGTGGTGTCGCTGTTGGCGAGAATCACTATCGTATCGGGCAGGGGGTGCGCCACGCTAAATTTGGTGATGGCACTATTCTAACCTTAAGCGGTAGTGGGAATGATGCGCAGGCTCAGATCCAATTCCGAGATGCTGGAACCAAAACTTTGGCATTGGGTGTGGCAAAGCTGGATATTATTGCAGGCTAAATGGTGTAGACCTACGCTTGTTTAAAAGGCTGCGTCATGATGACGCAGCCTTTTTTCATACTAGTTGCTCAATTTGATCTTGAATTTCTAACCAACTGTTTTCAAGCTGCTCATGTTGTTTACTTAGTTCTCCGTGCTCGGCCAATAGGCCGGGGCGAGAGTCTTTATACGTGTCGGTGTAAAAATCAGGGTCGGCGATTAGCGTATCTAACTCAGCAAGTCGGCTGGACGTTTTTTCCATATCGCGTTCAATTCCCTTTAGCTTTTGTTCTAAAGGCTTTTTCAGTACGGCCACGCGTTGGCGAGCTTCGGCCTCAAGGCGGCGTTGTGTACGGCGATCCGGTTCAGATGAACTGCTGTCGTTTTGACGCTGGGTACTACGCTCAAGGCTACTGCGCTGCAATAGCCAGTCACGGTAATCTTCTAAGTCGCCATCAAAACTTTGTACTGTGCCATCTGCGACAATCCAAAAGTCGTCTACGGTGGTGCGTAATAAATGCCTGTCGTGTGACACAA
>DATGRU010000114.1:0-10956 GCA_035303295.1 Paenalcaligenes sp. | reverse complement strand
TGTCCGTCGGCGTCTGCAATTTGTAACTCATAGGTGTCGCCCGTTTGCAACACGTAGGCAATTCGCGTCGAAAACACGCCTCTTACGCCCGTGATTTTTTCATAAATACGGTCCGCAATTTGGTGCGCAATACGTCGTAGTTCTTTCTCGGAGCCTGCAAAAGCGATGCCATCCATTTCCGAGCGGTTAACGGAATCAACCAGACGGTACTGAATGCTGTATTGGCTTCCTGATTGGCTGACTGAGCCGTAGGCCAAGTAGTCGGCACCGCGGTTGCGCCACTCTTCATGTGCGATCGCGCTCTCGGCGTTTAAATTAGCGCCTGTTGCATTAATGAGCTGGAATTGGCCGGAGCGACTAAGGTCGGCTCGTACCACTTCGGCAATGGATTGTACGTTTCCGTTGTCTGCGAAATCAGCAATGGCGATAGGGTACTGGGTAGCCCCAACACCAGAAATATCGACACGCAATTGGGCGTTAGATGGGCTGGTAAACAGACCAGCCGCAACGGCAAATAGCCCTGCGGTTATCGCACGCCAACTACGGCGGGCGCTAACGTTGGCTGGATTGGCTGCAGTCATGTTTGCTCTCTCCTGATTATTCATACATTCGGTACTGCCCATCAATATACGATGGATAACTACCACTAGGCGGTTTGGGGAAAGGTGAGCATTTTGCTATACCTTTTTGCACGGCATCGTCAAATAAGGCGATACCCGATGATCTTAAAATACGTACGTTACGCACGGTGCCGTCGTTGTTAAGGTCTACCCGGTATTGTAGCGTCGGATTGTTCGAACCTTCGCGCGCCGGGGTGTTATAGACCACTTTGGGTCGGACGCAGGCACGCACTTTAGCGCCATAGCCATCATTACCTCCGCCGCCACTCATTTGGTTGCGGTTAGAGGTACCACCGGCTGCCCCAGCGGCCTCCTTGCCTGCACCCAACATAGCAGCGCGGAAAGCATCTTCTTTCGCTTTTTGCTCAGCGGCTTCTTTTGCTTTACGGTCAGCAGCTGCTTTGGCTTTGCGATCGGCCTCTTCTTTGGCCTTACGCTCAGCTTCAGCTTTAGCCTTACGTTCTGCTTCTTCCTTGGCTTTTTGTTCCGCCTCGGCCTTAGCTTTACGCTCAGCTTCTTCCTTCGCTTTTTGTTCCGCCTCTAGCTTGGCTTTACGTTCAGCCTCTTCTTTCTCTTTACGCTCAGCCTCGGCCTTGGCTTTTTGCTCGGCCTCTAGTTTGGCCTTACGTTCCGCCTCTTCTTTGGCTTTTTGTTCAGCCGCTTCTTTCTCTTTGCGTTCTATTTCCGCTTTTTCTTCGGCTTCGCGTTGCGCTTTTAGCTCCGCTTCGCGTTCTTCGGCCTCTTTACGTTTTTTTTCTTCTTCCAAGGCGATGTCGGGATCGACTTCAGGCTCTGGTTCGGGCGTAGGGGTCTCGGCAACGGGGGGAGGTGTTGCCTCAGGTTCTGGCTCAGGCTCAGGCTCGGGTTGTGGTTCTGGCTCTGGAGTGGGTTCAGGATCAGGCTCAGGTTCTACTTCGTCTTCTACAGTAGGCTCTTCCACAGGCTGATCCATGTTTTCAGCAAATGCCACGTCGCCCTCTGCCCAGAGTTCAATCTGAATAGGGTGGGGGGACTTTGGGGTAGAGAACAAGCTAATAACCAAAGCGAGCAGAATCAGCGCATGCAGGCCTACTGCATAAAGTAGGCCCCGACGCTCGTCTTGCTCTTCAGGCGTACGATTGAGTTGATTCTTAGTTGGACGGATACGTAGCTTCATTCAATTTGGTTTAGACAACGGAGCCTACAAATAATGAGATTAAGCGTGTGGGAGCACAAACCCAATGGCTGCGCTACCCATGTTGCTTACTCGTCGTTCTGATTAACGAGAAAACCTAAGCGAGTAAAGCCGTTAGAGCGGAGCTGATCCATCAATTCCATAACGGTTTCGTATGGTACCTGCCCATCGGCAGCGATCACTACCGGATTCTCATTAAGTGCCAACAGCCTAACCTCATCTACAAGGTTCTCTTTGCTAATGTTGTGAAACTCTGCACTGCCATCACGCAAACGGATTGATAACACGCCGTCAGTATCAACTTGTACTTCAATTGGGGCGGCGGGCACTTCCGATGCTTGACCGACAGTGGGTAGATCAATAGTACCGGGAGTGATCATTGGGGCAGTTACCATGAAGATCACGAGCAACACCAACATCACGTCAATATAAGGAACAACGTTAATGTCGTTCTTAAGCCGCCGGCGACCTCGACCTGTGCTTGCACGAATAGAAGGCATTACTGAACCTGACGTTGTAAGATGTTCAAAAATTCATCGATAAACCCGTCGAAACGGATCGATAAACGATCGATTTCTGTGGTGTAACGGTTATACGCAACAACCGCTGGAATCGCAGCAAAAAGGCCAATAGCCGTAGCGATTAGCGCTTCGGCAATACCGGGCGCCACCGACGCTAGGGTTGCAGATTGTGCACCAGACAAGCCGATAAAAGCATGCATAATGCCCCACACCGTCCCTAGCAAGCCAATATATGGACTAACAGAACCAGCAGAAGCTAAGAAGCTAAGGTTGGTTTCCAGTGAGTCGAGTTCACGCTGATACGAGGCGCGCATAGCACGACGAGGCCCATCAAGCAGCGCTTCGCCGCGTTGTGTGCCGCTGCGACGCGCTTTAATAAACTCGGTCATGCCTGACTCAAAAATGCGTGCTAACGCACCATGTTCATCACGTCGCGATTGAATCGCTTGCTGCAGCACCGTTAAGTCACCGCCGGTCCAGAAGTCGTCTTCGAAGCGGCGGGTTTGTTCGTGGGCACGTTTGAGTGCAGCACGCTTACTAAATATGTATGCCCAGGACAATATAGAAATGCCGAGCAATAACAGCATTACCAGCTGAACGGGTAGGCTAGCCTCAATAAGGAGAGTCAGTAACGACAGGTCACCTGTGGGTTGCATGGTCAGTCTTGTGCCTTTTCCAAAGATAAACGTAGGTCAGGATTAAATTTTGCAGGACGAAGCGTGGCGGCATCCACGCAAACTACTTGGATGGTACTTTCGCATAACAGTTCCTCGTTAAGCGAAGCGGTCTGATGAAAGGTAACCGAAGCGGCGCCGATGTGGGTGATTGTGCTTTGTATGCAGAGCAAATCATCCAGTCCTGCAGGTTTTCGATATTGTATTTCAACTTCTTTAACCACAAAGACCTGTCCCGTCGACGACGCCATGTGAGATTGGTTTATGCCCAGAGAGCGCAACCATTCTGTGCGGGCACGTTCGAAGAATTTCAAGTAATTCGCATAAAACACGATGCCGCCAGCATCGGTGTCTTCGTAATATACGCGAATATACAGCTTGGAGGCAGTGCTTGTCTTATCAACTGGCATGTCTTTGTAATCGTGGGTAAGTACTGAAACCCGATCTGTTAAGAATGTAGGTAAAAAAAACAGCAATGTACAAGACATTGCTGAGATAGGATTAAAGGGCGGCTAGGTTCTCTTGCACCCAACTTACTACGTCATTGGGGTTAAGTTTTTCCGTTACACCGCTTTTTCGGGTTTGTACTTCGATGACATTTTCTTTCAGACCTCGATCACCAATGGTAATGCGTACGGGTACCCCAATAAGTTCCCAATCGGCGAACATCACGCCGGGTCGGGTATCGCGGTCGTCTAAAATAACATCTACTCCCTTGTCGCGTAATTGCTGATAAAGCAACTCGGCCTGTTCGCGCACGGCATCACTCTTGTGTAAGCCTAAACCGCAAATAACGACTTCAAAAGGCGCAATAGCGCGAGGCCAGATAATGCCTTTGTCGTCGTGGTTTTGTTCTATGGCCGCAGCAGCAATACGACTAACGCCAATACCGTAACAACCCATTTGCATCAGTCGCGGCTTACCATCGGTGTCTAAGAAAGTAGCTTGCAGTTTTTGTGAGTACGTATCACCTAAGAAAAAGGTGTGCCCCACTTCAATACCGCGTTGAATGGCAAGATGCCCGCCTTGTGGGTCAGGGTCTCCCTCGACCACATTGCGAATATCGGCGACTTCGGGCTCAGGTAAGTCGCGGCCCCAGTTAACGCCTGTAAAGTGGAAGCCCTCTTCGTTGGCGCCACAGATAAAATCACTCATCTTTGCCACGGTGCTGTCGGCAATAATCTTAACGGGGTTTACTGTATTAATTGGACCCAGATAGCCGGGCTGGCAGCCAAAGGTGGCCAGAATTTCGGCTTCTGTGGCTAAGCGCGAACCTTGTTCAAAGCCAGGCAGTTTTGATACCTTGATTTCGTTTACATCGTGATCGCCACGTACCAACAGTAACCAGATGGTAGCGGGCTCGCCATCCTCAGTGTCGGTAGCCAACACTACAGATTTCACCGTGTCCGTTAAGGGGCGCTGTAACTGCGCGGCAACCAATTCGCATTTTGGCGCATCGGGCGTAGCCGTTTTAGTTAGTTCTTCAGCGGGCGCAGCGCGTTCTGCAATGAGACATGGGGCGGCTGCCAGTTCGATGTTGGCGGCATAGTCAGAGTCGGGGTTAAAAACAATCTCGTCTTCACCGGTGTCTGCAATCACTTGGAACTCATGGCTACGCGAACCCCCGATCGAGCCGGTATCGGCCGCAACGGCGCGAAAGCGTAAACCTAAGCGCTCGAAAATGCGGGTGTAGGCCTCGAACATAATGTCGTAGCTTTTTTGCGCTGATTCAGCGTCGCGGTCGAAGGAGTAAGCGTCCTTCATGGTGAACTCGCGTCCGCGCATCAGACCGAAACGAGGGCGTCGCTCGTCGCGGAATTTAGTTTGGATATGGTAGAAGTTAACGGGCAGTTGTCGCCAGCTATGGATTTCGTTGCGGGCAATGTCCGTAACCACTTCTTCAGACGTAGGCTGCAATACAAAATCGCGGTTATGGCGGTCTTTAATACGTACCAACTCGGCACCGTACACATCCCAGCGTCCGGTTTCTTGCCACAGCTCGGCAGGCTGTACGACAGGCATCAGAAGCTCAAGCGCGCCAGCACGATCCATCTCTTCTCGTACGATACGTTCGATTTTTCTTAGCACCTTCAAACCCAAGGGCATGTATGTGTAAATACCACCTGCCACTTTGCGGATCATGCCTGCTCGGGTCATGAGTTGGTGACTACGGATTTCAGCTTCTGCGGGCGCTTCTTTTAAGGTATTAATGTGATAGTGGCTAGCATGCATGGTAGTGAACTCGTGTGATACGTATAATTAGCAGTAATTGTATTGAATTTGTATAGAGGTGGCCTATGTTAGATCGTGAAGGCTACCGTCCTAACGTCGGAATTATTCTTGCTAATCGCAAGAACGAAGTGTTTTGGGGTAAGCGTATTCGGGAGCATGCCTGGCAGTTTCCTCAAGGTGGTATCCGGTATGGCGAAAGCCCGCTACAGGCCATGTATCGAGAGCTTCACGAAGAAGTCGGTTTGCTCCCAGAGCATGTGCGTGTGTTAGGACGGACTCGCGATTGGTTGCGTTATAACGTACCTAATCATTTTGTTCGCCGTGATTCCCGTGGTCACTATAAGGGACAAAAACAAATCTGGTTTTTGTTACGAATGGTGGGCCGGGATAGCGATGTTAGCTTACGTAGTTCGGCTACGCCCGAATTCGACGCTTGGCGTTGGAGCCAATACTGGGTTCCACTCGACGCCGTCATCGATTTTAAACGCGATGTCTACTTTCAAGCGTTGAATGAACTGTCGGGTTTGTTGTTTGATCCACGGCATAAGCAGGAGGTCAGGTATTTACGTCAGCGTGCAAACCCAGCAAGTAAGTCTGCCTACGCAGCTAAAACGCTCGTTACACCAACTGACTAGTTAATCAATAATAGCGACGCAGTATGGTATACCGCGTCGCTATTTTTACTGTATGGAACAATTATTGCCCTGTTTTATCGGGGTTTTCGCCAAGCAACGTAATAAGGCTTGAATTATCCCATCGGCCACCGCCGTTTTCTTGAACTTGTGCGTAAAGTTTTTCAATTAGCGTAGTGGCGGGTAAACGCGCGCCATTATTTTGCGCCTCATCCAGCACTAGGCCTAAGTCTTTACGCATCCAATCAACAGCGAAACCAAAATCGAACTCACGTTTTAGCATAGTTTCACTGCGATTATGCATTTGCCAGCTTGAAGCAGCCCCTGCGCCAATTACTTTTAACACTTGCTCCATATTCAGACCGGCACGTTCACCAAAGGCCAAGCCTTCGGCCAGCCCTTGCACAACACCTACAACACAAATTTGATTCACCATTTTGCAAAGCTGGCCCGAGCCTATTTCGCCCAGTCTTTCAATGGCGTTACCGTAAATTTCTAGGTAGGGCAAAACATAGTCAAATTGCTCTGGGGTGCTGCCGCACATAATGCTTAGCTTGCCAGCGATTGCACCACCTTGACCGCCTGATATGGGAGCATCCATAAAACCCACATTCGCTTCGGCACAGCGTTCTGCTAACTCTCGTTCTACTTGGGCCGAGGCCGTAGTGTGGTCAACAAATAAGGTGCCTGGTTTAGCGCCGTGTAGGGCACCTTCAGGCCCTGCAACGACTTCACGTAAGTCGTCGTCATTACCTACACAGAAAAACACAATGTCAGCATCGTGGGCTGCAGCGGCAGGTGTTGCAGCCGTGTGGTTACCAAACTCGGCCTGCCATCGTTGGGCTTTTTCGCTGCTGCGGTTGTAAACCGTCACGTGCATACCAGCGCGAGCTAGATGCCCAGCCATTGGAAAGCCCATCACTCCAAGTCCGATAAAGGCGACTTTAATGGGCGTTAAGGGGGCGTACATTTTTTTCTGAACGGATGCCATAAATGATTCTCGACAAATAAGATCAGCCACCTACATGGCCGCGTCTGAATTCTAAAGTCTTGATAATGCCCGCGCACGCAGGGCTGTGTCTAGTTTAGAATGAGTATAGGAGCATACCGCATTACAATTTGCTTACATAAGTGTTAGGCTCAGGGCTGTTTCAAAGCCGCGATAAATGGTTATGATGCCTATGTCTTTCTATTTGTTTTTCGAGAGTTTCATTGCAAACGATATCGCCTATGCTGCAGGATCTCAATAATTTAGCTGATCGTATTAGTAAGCTGGCCGCGTACACGGGGCAGCTTAAGGCTGAACGTGCTTCATTGCTGGCGCGTTTGAAAACGCTCGAAAACGAGCGCGACACGCTACGTGAAACGTTGGAAAAGCAACAGAACGAGTACGCTGCTGTTGCCGAAGTATCGGTTCGTCATCAGGCGGAAGTTGAAGCCGCTAAAAAGCAGGCCGAGCAAGTGCAGGAAGCACTGTTTGTCGAGTTGGTCCAACACCAAGATGAGGCCGCCAAGCTGAAAGAGCAGCTGCATCGTAGTCAACAACAGACGCAAGCTTTGCGCAGTGTTGCCGAAGAAACGCGCGAGCAAGTGGCTACAATTTTACAGCGCCTTCCCGGCCAGCCATCGCAGGAATAGTATATGGAACGTATTGATATTAAACTGTTGGGCCGAGACTACTCCTTGGCGTGTGCTCCGTCTGAAAAAGATACGCTTTTAGCAGCCGTTGCACACGTCGATCGGCGTATGCACACCATTCAAGAAAGCGGCCGAGTGACGGGCAACGAGCGCATTGCTGTTATGGCTGCAATTCAAACGGCAATTGAGTTATTATCCGTGCGGGCGCCAGACGGCCCACTAGGAAATATTGCATTAGGCGATTTCAAGGGTAGAATAGAAAGCATGCACCAGTTAATCGATCAGGCCATGGGTCCTGATTCTGCTGCCAGATAATATTTCCGCTGGCACCTTGTGTTAAGCAAGGTGCCATGCTTACAAGTTAAGTCCCTGCCGTGTTCGTGACGTGGCCATATATTCCTTGAACCAATGCTTATGGCATCAGGCTGCTGGATTTATAAGTAGGTGCGATCGCTACAAGATAGCGAACCCGAAGCTTATATGATGGCAGCCAATCTTGGACCCTCGGTTCCCAGGATGCCGGCCTTGACGGCACAGGTGGGGCACACTTTTAAAGCCTGCCATTTTGGCAGGCTTTATTTTTTCTGGAGTTCACTTATGGTTAAGCAACTTACATGCTCGGTAGCGCTATCACTAGTGATGCTGTTAACGGGTACTGGCGCAGCATTAGCCCATTCCGAAAAACAGGATCACGATGCCCACTGGGCAAAACGTCCACCCGTCATCAGCTTGCAGTCCGAAGCCGTTACGGAAGTGCAGCAAGATAAAGTCACTATCTTCCTTGCCACTGAGTTCAATGAAGCGACCCAAGCAGAGGTAGATCAACAGTTGCGCAAAGTGGTGGATTCAGTAATTGCTGAAGCTAAGCAACAAGAAGTGGTAAACGTAAGCAGCAGCCATTATCGGGTGTATCCTACTAGCGATCGTAAAGGCGCTATTTCAGGCTGGCGTGGTCAGGCTGAAATTAAATTAGAATCCACCGATATTCAAGCAGCAGGTGAACTGGCTACTCAGCTTAGTGATCGTATGGCTGTCTCGCGTCTGTATTTTTCGGTCTCGCCCGAGGCCCGTGCGCAGTACGAAAAAGAGCTCTTAAGTGACGCAATTGATAACTTCAAACAGCGTGCCCAAGTCATTACAGACAACATGGGCTTCGCCAGCTATCAATATAAAGAGGTGAATGTAGGTGGCTCGGGTGCAAATTACATGCCTGTAGGCCGCTCAGCCATGATGGCGTCCAGTGATGTCATGTCATCTGCACCCATGCAAGAGAAGTTAGCCTTAGAAAGTGGCACCGAACATATTAGCGTTTCGGTGAATGGCTCAATTTACTTGCATAAGTAAAAATTAAGGCGCCGACAATAATCATTGGAATGGATAGTATTTGGCCCATCGATAAGTCGGCGATAAACAAGCCTAAGAAGTCATCCGGTTCGCGCGTAAATTCAACAGCGAACCGGAAAACGCCATAGCCCATTAAAAATAGCCCACTTACTTGGCCGGTTGGGCGAGGTTTCGAGCTGAAAAGCCATAACAACACGAATAGAGCGATGCCTTCCAGTGCCATTTGATACAGCTGCGAAGGGTGCCTAACT
The DNA here is from genome assembly GCA_035303295.1 of Paenalcaligenes sp. Taxonomy (GTDB): domain Bacteria; phylum Pseudomonadota; class Gammaproteobacteria; order Burkholderiales; family Burkholderiaceae_B; genus Paenalcaligenes. The sequence continues at coordinate 1,870 of DATGRU010000114.1, read as the reverse complement.
ACACCGCCATCTTGGGCCTGTGGGAAAATCATGCCCCAAGGCACTGTAGTCGCTCGACCCCAAAGCTCGCCATTAATGAAATTACCCAAGCGTCCCGCGGCTAGGCCAAGCGGAATCAATGGAGCTAGAAAATCACTCAGCGCAAAGAACTGAGTGTTGATTTTTCTCGCGTACAGCGCGATAGCGACGAGTACACCAAGTAACCCCCCATGAAAGGCCATGCCGCCTTCCCATATATAAAGTATTTCAATAGGGTGAGCTAGGTAGTATTCTGTTTTATAGAATAGTGTATAGCCCAAGCGTCCCCCAACGACCACGCCAACAACGCAGTAGAAGATAAGGTCTTCTAAGCCTTGGCGAGTAAGCGGGGCATTCCCTTTACGTATGCGCGCGTTGCCTAGCAGCCAAACCAAACCAAAGCCGACCAAATACATTAAGCCGTACCAATGAATGGCAAGCGGGCCCAGTTGCAAAGCGATAGGATTAAACTGTGGGTGTATAAGCATAATCGTTGTTATAAATAGAATAACCGTTAGATAGTAACGCGATCTTTGACTGGCGGCTTGTTTGCCAACCCTAATTTGATGTTTTTGTCAGGAGGAGCTCATGACTAACATAGCTGTATTTGGTGGGGGCTGTTTTTGGTGTATCGAACCGGTGTTTAACCAAATTAAAGGGGTAACGCAGGTGCTGCCCGGTTACGCTGGCGGAAAAACTGAAAATCCTAGCTATGAAGAAGTGTGTGGTAAGGCCACTGGTCATATTGAAGTGGTTCAGATACGTTACGACGCTAGCCAAGTTTCTTTTAATGACTTGTTGGCGGTGTTTTTCACTGTCCATGATCCCACAACACTAGATCGTCAAGGCAATGATGTAGGGCCACAGTATGCTTCAGCTGTGTTTTGTCAGGATGAAGAGCAGCGAGAAGCGGTGCAGGCAATGATTCCCGAGGTAGAACAAATGCTGGGTAAGCCCGTGGTCACCCAAATTCGCGACGCCGCTCGATTCTGGCCGGCTGAGCCTATTCATCAGAACTATTACGAGTTAAACCCCGACCAAGGTTATTGTCAGTTTGTGATACGACCCAAAGTACAAACTTTTAGACAGCGCTTTAAAGAGCTAATCAAAAAATAAAGTCCTGTTTGGCGTTAACGGCATGTCGGTGGCTTATGGCTATATATAGAAGGGCAGGCTTTTATCGTCTCTGAAGTGTTGCGGCAAGGCAGGTTTATCGCGCTTAGTTTGGATGAGCCCATGCTCGAATTAGGGGAGGTATTCACGCCGTTTACTTCCCGAGCGATCTCTGCCAGCCTAGGTGGGGCTTATGCCTTACGGCTGTTGTGTTACTGCTAAAAATAAGATAATCTTGATGAATCAAGGGCTTAGGTTTGTGGTGTGATGGCGGCTTGCGATGGGTTGTCAATTAATTGTGTAAAAGGCTTGCCAGCGTTGAAATAAAGGTGCTATAGTTCTCCTTCTTCGCTGCAAACAACTGGTGTTTACCCTAGTTCAGTTCACAGCAAGTCGAACGACTTCCTTCCTATATGTTTAGCCTATTGGGCACCATCTAACGCAGGATCCATCGTTCACCCGAAGCGCTATCGTGTTTCAGGCCTCAAGCAAAAATCCTTTCTTCTTCTTTTTTGTGTTTTTGTTTGACAGTCAGTAAATTTCGGTGTTATAGTTTCGGGCTTGGCTCAACAAACGCAGTTTGGTTTTTGGGCCGACTGCTTAAGCAGTTCAGCTTTGGTTGAGTGGCTTAGTCGGAAAAGCAGAGGCGTAAGCCAGTGTGCTTTGCAATAGAGCGCAGTGGTTTACGAGGGTGCTGAAGCGGTTTGTTTTTCCTTGTTTTAATAAGGGCTTGACAAAC
>DATGRU010000113.1:0-17154 GCA_035303295.1 Paenalcaligenes sp. | reverse complement strand
CAAGGCTTGTAGTTCCATTCCTGATAAACGTAGTTCAATGCGTTCACAAAGGCTGGGGTTGGACAGTAGTTATATTCGGGGGATACGAATATGTAGGCGTCTGCTTTAGCAACGGATTCACTCCACTTCTTGGTGGCGTCGTGCTCGTACTGTTGCAGGCGTGGGTGTTGCGGCTCGTTGTACACGGGCAGTTGGAAATCGGCCAAATCCACCAGCTCTACATTAAAAGCGCCGTGTTGTGCCGCGAACTCGTTAAACCAACGGGCAACACTCGGACCGACGCGTCCGGGGCGAGTACTGCAAACCACAACTTGAAGCGTTAATGACATAAGGCATTCCTATAAAAGAATAAAGAATTACGACGTACTGGGTACTCGCCGATCTAGCCATAATAAAGGTAAACCAAGCAGCAGCACCAACACTCCTAACCACGCACCAGCGCCTGCGTACTTAAGGCTAGACCAAAACAAGGCCAAACAGCTGAACGCAAAAAGCACGGGAATCACTGGATAAAGCGGTACACGAAAAGGGCGGTGACGCGCTTTATCTCGATGCCGTAAGATCATAACGGAGCTGGCGGTTAAAAACATGAAAAGCCAGAACACCGGAGCGGTATAGGCCACCATCGCCTCTACCCCGCCCTGACTCCAGACCCCAAACACGATTAACAATAAAGTAATGGCACCTTGCAGCAATAGAGCTCGAGCGGGTGTGGCTCCGCGTGAATTCCATTCCCCTAAACCGCGTAAGACGGGGATATCACGGCCTAAAGCGAAATACATGCGTCCGCCCGTAAATATACTGCCGTTGATGGTGCCCAATGCTGTACAACACACCAACAAACTTAAGACGACTGCAGCCCACGGCCCTGCGACCACTTGCATTAAGTCAGCGCCTACCGCATGGCTAGTACGTAAGCCCTCCAAACCGAAGATACGTAGGTAAGCGAAATTCACCAGCAAATACACAGCCGTGATCACTACCGTACCAATAAGCAACACGCGGCTCATGTTACGTTGCGGATTATGCAGCTCGCCAGATAAATAAGCTGCTTCGTTCCAGCCACCATAGGTAAGTAATACGAACACCATGCCCATGCCGAGCGAGGCAGCCAAGTTGCCTGAAGGGCTAAAGCTTGTCACTTCGGCAGCAGAATTAAGCATCACGTTATCAGCTAAGAATAGACCAACTACGCACACGCTAACTAAGGCAGTCACGGTAAAGCCGGTTAACACCAGTTGTAATCGCTTGGACTCTACCGTACCAATCACGTTGATTAGGGTTAACAGAGCGACGGCAATCGAACCATGGATAGCTGCCCCGTACACACCAAGGGGCAATAAGGTTTGTGCGTAATCACCGTAAATAAAGGCCACGGCTGCGATGGCACCGGTTTGAATAACAGTGCCGCGTGCCCACGCAAACAAGACGGCTACGGGCGCACCCCATGCGCGGTATAAAAAACTGTATTCCCCTCCTGAATCGGGGTAAGCACAACCGAGCTCAGCGTAGCATAAGGCCCCTACCAGCATGACCAGACCGCCGCCTAGCCATAAGCCCATGTACATAGCGGTGGATGCCGAGTGCTGCGCGACCAACGGTGGAAATCCGAATATACCAATTCCCACCACTACGCCGACCAACACCGCCACCGCATCCAATACCGACAATCCGTGGCGTGTCGCCGTATCAGCGGATGTCATGGCGATTAGCGCTTCGTTGCTTGCCAACCCAGCGGGGCATCGTCATCCGCCATAGCGATAATGGTGCCATCTTGCACCTTACCGATATAGCGCTGTGGCGTACCACCTGCTGTACTGATGTTTAGCGTGACAATATCACCGTGCAGCTGGCCGGTAAGATGCATGGAATTATTGTTTTCATCTACTGCGGAACCTGTGAGTTTTTGAAAATTTTGCGTTAATTCGGCAGTGAAATCACCCTCGCGTGTGGTGAAGAGCCATTTTCCTTCAAGCTTAGCGGGAACCACCCAAAAATACACATCGCGCCCACCCACATCCAAAAAGGCGTCGGGCTCCCATTCGCCCATACTAAAGGCATGCGAGACCAGTCGGGTTCCAGGTTGTAATTCTAGCAAGCGTGGCCGTAGCTCAAGATTCACACGCGGTAATAAATACATGCTGATGACCGTGGCCTCAGACAAATCGGTATCGAACAGGTTTTGTACGTCAAAACGAACCCGATCAGTCACCCCGGCGTGTTCAGCTTTAGCACGCGCTTCAGAAACACGATCTGGGTTTAAATCTACCCCTAGCGCACTTTTAGCACCGAAGTCACGCACTGCCGCAATCGCGATGCGGCCGTCGCCTGAGCCCAGATCAATTAAAGCATCGTCGGGGCCCACGTCAGCAACACGCAGCATTTCATTCACCACATTATTGGGCGTGGGAACAAAAGGTACATCGAGATTGAGAACGGGGGAATCTTGAGCGTTGGCCGATTTGGCCAGAAAAGGCTGTAGTGCTAAGGCACACAGAAAGAACAGGAGAAGAGAAAATTGTCGTGAGTGATGCAGGGCTAACCTTGGCGACACACGTGTCATGAACGCCTCCTTTCGTATCAATGATGACCGATGAGTGGTGTAGCATGCGGGCTGCAAGAAATCCTGCAGCCCTAACACGAACAGTGTAGCTTAAAAGTTAGACAGTGCTATTACCCTTGATCGCCGCCCCCTACGGGTAACACTGTGCCGGTAATATAAGACGCCTCATCGGATGCCAAAAACAGAATGGCTGCGGCTTGCTCGTCTAAGGTGCCGTAGCGCTTCATCAAGGTGGTATCGACGGTTTGATCCACAATCTGCTGATACCAAATTTGCTCTTGTTTATCTTGCTCGTTTGGATTGCGTGGAATGATGCGTGGTGGCGCTTCAGTACCGCCTGGTGCCACGGCATTGACACGTATACCTCGCTGAGCATTTTCAAAGGCTAAGCAGGCTGTTAAGGCGTTTACCCCACCCTTGGCCGCGCCGTAGGGCACGCGGTTAATACTACGCGTCGCAATTGACGACACGTTAACAATGGCACCCACACCTTGCTCTTGCATATAAGGCAATACGGCATGGCAGCACCACAGCGTGGGAAACAGCGAGCGCCGAACCTCGGCCTCAATTTTTTCAGGTGTATACGCCTCGTAAGGCAAGGTCCAAATGGTGCCGCCCACGTTATTAATCAATACGTCGATACGGCCCCATTTATTCGCCGCTGCGGTGGCCGCTTGCGTGGCCCCTTCATACGTTTCAAGATCAGCGGTGATAGTGACCGTGCGTTCGTCGGCTAGCTCGTGCACCAGCTCTGCACGGTCAACCAACAGTAAACGACCACCCTCTTCCTTAATACGCTCGGCTACGCGACGACCAATACCTTGCGCCGCCCCAGTAACCAATACGACTTTGTCGTGAAAGCGTCCTTGATTCATTTACGTTACTCCTACTTAATTCGTTCAGTGGCAAGCCTTGCGTGTCATTACGCGGCGGCCAACTCAGGCTCGACGGTTTTCTCTGCGGGTTTTTTAATCAGCACAACTGCAACAGCGGCCAATACCAGCGGCAACGCTAGCAGGCTGAAGAAACCCGATGGGCCAATCCACTCCAGCACGTACCCACCAATAGCTGCACCCACAATCGCACCCGTACGACCAATACCAATGGCCCAACCTGTAGCGGTAGCACGCAAGGTTGTTGGGTAAGCGCTAATGACCAAGTAGTTCAAGGCCAACTGCTGTCCACCAATACCAAAACCTGCAATACCCACCAGAATGAACACAATGGTCCAGTTCGGTAAAGCCAAACCTAAGCCCAGCGACAAGGCAATGCCCACGGCAAACATGAACAGCAATACGTTACGGGTATTCAAGCGAGGTAAAAGTATCGATAAAGGAATCGCGCACAAAATAAAGACAGCGTTCACCACTACTGTGCCCATGGGCGCACTTTCTGGTACCAAGCCACCGGCTTTCAATACGGTAGGCAACCATGACAGCAACATGAACCACGCTACCCAGTTAAAGAAGTAAGTGATCCAGATGGCTATCGTGTTACGTGCCAACTCTTTACCAAACAAAGCGCTTAAGCTGGCTTTTTCTACTTTGATCTCAGGCACTTCCAACTGAGCGTCGGCAGGAATCACTTTCTTGGTAATTTTGCGTAAGGTGTTGCGCACACGATCAAGGTTGCGGCCTGTGTTCACTTGCAGCTGCATGGATTCAGGCAGCATGAAAAACAAGAATACCAACACGATTAAGGGGGCTACACCACCCACTACAAAAATGCCTTGCCAGCCGATCACGGGCAACATTTTTGCAGCCAACAAGCCACCTACAATCGCACCAGCAGGCAAGCCCAGCAGCACACCCGTTACGATGGCACCGCGATGTCGAGCGGGCCCATACTCAGAGGCTAACGCTAGCAGTAATGGGGTTGCACCACCCATCCCGAGTCCGGCAAGGAAGCGCAGGATCACAATTTGATTAACGCTTTGTGCATAAGCGGTTAACCACGTTGCAATACCAAACAGCAGTACCGAAAACATAATGCCAGGACGACGACCCAAACGGTCACCGAATAACCCCAAGGTCATAGCACCAATGGCCATACCTACCGTACCGGCACTCATCACCGGAGCCAGTGCCCCCGCATTCAACTGAAAGGCTTCCATTAACGCCGGGCCGGTGTAGGCGATTGACTGGGTATCAAAACCGTCGAAAATCGCCACAATAAAACACAGAAGAAAGATACGCCACTGGAAGGCGCTCAGGGATGCTTGATCCAGTAAGACTGGAACAGAATAAGATGTTTTCATGATTAAGGTCTCTTTGCGGTGTTCTTAAAGTTGTCACGAAAACGAGATACGCTGTCGTAGTGGATACATGCCCCACGAACTAGCTGGGGCTGCAACAAAGAGAAGAGAACAAACTGGGTAGTGGCTCGCTTTCTGTGCTTCACACAACACTCGTTTTATGAAGCGATTAAAAGCCTTAGGCCCAATTAACGACCAATACTTAAAACAACCTATTCCATACCAAAAAAGTATAATGTTGGGTTTGTTTGATAAATATCAATAACTTATAAAAACAAAACCCTACACCCTATCGTTTTCCCTATAGACAAAACAAAAAGCCACCCCTGCATGCGCAGAGGCGGCCCATTAAAAATACCCTTACTAAGCAATAACTTAAGAAGCTTTACTCTCGGTCAGACGGGTAAAAATTATCGTGATTCGGCATCTTAATTTGTGCCAGATTCTCGTTGCTTAACTCCATGTCCGCGTCAACAATATTGGCGCGGTGCAGTATATAAGCCGACACTGCATACACTTCGTCATTGCTTAAACTACCCGGCTGTAAAAAGGGCATGGTGCGTTTAACGTAATCGAATAAGGTGGTGGCATAAGGCCAATAACTTTCTACCGTTTTTACCGGTTTCCAATCACCGTCACCTCGTACTAAGCTACCAGTTCCACCAATTAGGCGATCCCCAATACCCCCTTCTAAGTCAACGCCATGACAGGCCATACAGTGCTGCGTGTAAATTTCTTTACCCTGCATTACGGTCCCTGAGCCTTCAGGCAAGCCGCGACCATCAGGCAACGGCGAGACAAAATGGTCTAATTCACCCTCTTCGATCGGAGCCCCAAAGCCGTAGGTTTTTTCCTCGGCCACGGCCGATACCGAAAGCGCTAGCCCAGCCACGGCTGCTGCCAAATACGCTGCGGTGGATTTAGTAATGATGGACATTGCTAACCTCCCCTGTGGACGCTACCTTCCAGCTTTGAATACCATTTAAGTGATAGACCGACGATGTACCGCGCTCGTCGGCCAGTTTCTTAATGGTCGGTTGCACGTAACCTGTCTCGTCAATACATCGGCTTTGGATAATAGTCTCTTTACCATCCCACTCCCATGGGAAGGAGAATCGCGTATGACAAATGGGTAAAATTGGGCCATGCAGCTTGGCTTCATGCCAGTTTTTACCCCCATCTACCGATACTTCGACTTTTTTCACTTTGCCACGGCCCGACCACGCCAAGCCGGTAATCTGATGAAAGCCCGGCTGCTGCAGCACCATTTCCCCGGAAGGCGAGGTAATAACAGACTTAGCCTCCATAATGAAGGAGAACTGCATGGCTCGACCGTCTGGCATTAAATCGGTGTACTTAGAGGTTTCTTCACGCGTCATAAAGGGCGTGTCGGAAATTTCTAAGCGGCGCAGCCATTTAATGGACATATTGCCTTCGTAGCCCGGCACGATTAGGCGCACCGGATAGCCTTGCTCGGGTCGTATGGCCTCACCGTTTTGGCCAAAGGCCAGCAAACAGTCTTTCATGGCCTTTTCAATAGGAATACTGCGGGTCATGGCCGAGGCATCCCCCCCTTCCGCAAGCAACCACTTCGCCCCCGGCTTTAAACCCACCTCATTCAGAATGGTAGATAAAGGAATGCCTACCCATTCAGAGGTGGAAGTTAAACCATGGGTACCTTGCACCGTCTTCATCTTGGGCTCGACCCACTCGGTTAGGCCATTCCCCGAACATTCAATGAACATAATGCGCGAAACAAAGGGGAAGCGACGCAATGACAGCATCGAGAATTTCTGTGGGTTGTTCACCATGCCATGCACATACAACATGTGCTTGGTGGGGTCGATGGTTGCAATACCGCCATGGTGTCGCTCAAAGTGCAAGCCTGATGGCGTAATCATTCCCATGCTGTTCTGTAAGGGGGTAAAGCTCCACGACGACTCGGCTGTGCTGGTTTGAAAGCGTTGACGCACTTCAGTTTCGAATTGCGAACGTAAGCCGTAACCACCGTCGTCGGCACCCACCCCAACGCCTTGAATTTTTGAGGCGTCTTCAGGCACTTTACGAAATCTGGATCCCGGTGAGGCTTCGTCAGCAGCAAAGGCTTGTCGTCCCAACGCCATTGAGCCCATGGTTGCGGCCATGGTGCCGATCATAAATCGACGACGATCTGATGCTTTCGCGGGGGTGGGGGTTTCGGCCTCGCTGGCCTGAATGACTTCGCCTCGGTAATACGGCGACGCAGGATTATGGCGTTCCCGGGCAAGGAACTCGGCTTCATCCTGCATAATCTTTTTAGTTGTAGGATGATCGTCTACCTCTGGCCCTAATGCTAAATGCTGTTGCATTAACTCCTCCTGTCGAGCAAAACAAAATGACGAAACGTACTGCTTTGCTAATCTCCTTATAATTATTTATTGTGGTTGTGGACATTTTATTCTAGCAAAGGCTAGGGCTCGGGCAACACGAATGTACCCACCGCGATCACATGGTTTTCCACTAGTTGATAAAAGGCTTTACGACGTTCCACTTGATTTGTGAGTGGGCTAAACCACCAATATTCTGTTTGCTGAATAGCATCCGCAGTGGCCGTGTCTGCTATGTCTGCTAGGAAGTGAGTGTTGTGAATATCGACTACTGAATCGAAGGGCTGACCATTTAGCTCGGGACTTAGCGGGTTCCAAATTAACGTACGCTCTGCCTTATTCAATACAAACACATACTGATCAAGGTTACGGAATTCGCTGTGTTTATTGCGAAATTTCCGTAGAGCTAGCTCGGGGTTATGTTTATATTCTTTAACAGCCAACTGTAATAAGGTCTTCGCTTGGGCCTCGGTTGATACCTCTGGGGCATAGCCCGAGGCAATTAGCACATCATCCACCACGCGAAAATGCGTAATTTTTGGGGCCGGCCCACCTTCCAATGGGTTAAACCATAAATACTCGACACTGCCGTGATCAGCTATAGCCGCCTGATCCAACATTTGTTGAAAGAACGGACGCCCCTGCTCATCGGTTAAATTCACAACGTTCTGACCAATTAGTGACGCCGACCAGCCCCCGCTCGACAAAATATACCCCGTGCGGCTAAGGCTAAATAAATAGAGCTCTTTGTCAGTAAAGCGGGGATCGTCATTAAAGTCATTTACTCCGATAATGCCTTTTTCCTGTACATGCTTCACTGCCACATCCAGCAGTGTCCGTACTCGCTCGTCCATTGCAGCCGCATCGCGCAGCACAGAGTTACTGCCTTGCTTTTCACCGGCTTGCGCCGTAGTGGCGTGCACCGCTGGCAAGCCAACGAGACTCGCTAGCGATAAGACCGCAGCCGAGCTAGCTAATTGACGACATAAAACAGACCAATGTTGTTGAGGTTTGCGCATAAGCCTAATACCCCATAAGTTCAGGTAACCACAGTGTTAACGATGGAAAAAAGGCGATAACGAAAATGGCTAGAACCAATATCAGCAAAAAAGGTAAAACCTTCACCACTATCTGCTCGACAGAGGCACCGCCAATTCCCGACGCCACAAAAATATTCTCGCCCAGTGGCGGCGTGACAAAGCCTACCGATAAGGTACACACCACCACTATCCCCACATGCGTCGGATCCATTCCTAACATGTAGGTAATGGGTAATAACACCGGCACCAAAATCATGATGGCGGCCAACGTTTCCATGAACATGCCCACAAACAGCAAAAAGAAAATAAGGATAGTCCAAATTAGGTATACGTTATCGGTTAGGCTAATAATGGATTCGGCTAAGGTGGCAGGAATACGTTGCTCTACTAAAAGCCGACCAAAGACGGTGGCAGCAAATAAAATTAACAGCACACGACCAGACAACCACGTGGTGGTACGTAAGGAGAAAAATATCTTTTTAAAGTTCAGCTCTCGATGCACAAACAAGCCAATAAATAGCGTATAGAAAATAGCGACCACAGCCGACTCAGTGGGTGTAAAGAAACCAGCGTAAATACCACCCAGAATCAATACTGGTGCCAAAATAGACCAGAAACCTCGGCGTAAAGACAACCATAACTGCGCCTTATCCCAATCCCCGTCTGTGCCTTTGTAGCCTTTCTTTTTCGACACCAGATAATTCATCACAATTAAACTGGTGGCCACAATAATGCCGGGAATCACACCCGCCAAAAACAGCTTCGAAATCGTTACTGAAGCAAAGGGCCCGTGTAAGGCAACGGCTTCAGCCGGCGGACGTAAACCCAGCGCGGAAATACCAAAAATCACCAGGGGAATAGACGGTGGCGTAATAATGCCTAAGCCCCCAGCCGAAGCGGTGACAGCCGAGGCATAACTTAAATCGTAATGTCGCTTCACCATCGCTGGAATCATTAGCATGCCCACTGCGGCAGTGGTAGCAGGCCCTGAGCCAGAAATAGCGCTAAAGAACAAACACGCCAAAATAGTCGCGGCGCCCATACCTCCGGTAATCGGCCCAGCTAAACTTTCCGCGATATCCACCAGTCGCCTTGATATACCTGCAGCCTCCATGAGCGCTCCCGCCAAAATAAAAGCGGGTAAGGCCATCAAGGGGAAACTACCTACCGAGGTGAAGGCGATTTGCACAAAGGAGATCGGGTTCTTACCCAGCACTAAAAAAGCAGCCATGGCGGCACCGGCCAGCGACACGGTAATGGGTGCCCCGATAAGCAGCAACACCAAAAAGCTACCAAACAATAAACCTATAATTTGCTGATCCATTAGCGGGTCTCCTTCGCTTTCTCAACCGATGCTGTTTTTTGTAAGTTTTTTAGTTCTTGGCTTTCGGGATCAAGCATGTCGACTGACTTAAACCACGTTAAGTAGTTATTCCATAAAATGCGTATCGACATTAATAAGAAGGCAATGGGAAACACCATGAAAAAGTACTTCATGGGAATGCCAGTGGTTTGCGACTTCCAAAACATATTCATTTTGTTGAACACGAAGTCGTAGCTTAACCACGTGAAATACAAATTAAATGCCACCCAAATTAAATCGGCTAGGGTTTCCGATACTTTTTTAACAATAGGTGGAAAGAACCCAAACTGAAACGTGACGCGGTTATGAGCCGACATTTTGGCGGCAACCACAGCGCCTAAATAGGCAAACCACACAAACATGTAGGTAGCTACTTCATCGCCCCACGGGATCGAATATGCAAAGAATTGCCTAACTATAATTTGTGCGAACAACAACAATACAAAAGAGCTAAGCAGTAACCCACATACATACTCTTCAATATGGTTGGCCAGATGTATTAATGTCTTTTTCACTGGCATCGTTATCTCCCGCAATACCCTTGGCTCAATGCAGCCAACAACTCGGGGATGGCATTGGGCCTATCGCCCAAGTGCCATCTACGTACTCACTACAGGTGCTTAGGGGTTAGCGACCTAAAGATGCCAAGATCTGGTCTAGGCGCTCTTTACCACCAACTTGATCGTAGAAAGAGGGCCAGACTTGGGTGGTCGCCGCTTCGATCCACTCTTTTTCGTCATTAGCGGGTTCAGAAATTTCCATACCGGCCTCGATCAGCTCTTTTTTAATACGCTCTTCGGCTTCTTCTAGGAAGGCATAGCTATGCTCGGTGGCTTTCATGCCAGCATCAAGAATGGCCTGTTGCATTTCTGGGGTTTGCGATTGGAAGATTGACTCACTGACGATCAGTGGCTCAAGCGAGAACAAATAACGAATATTGGTAATGTATTTCTGCACCTCATCAAACTTCATCGCCGATACGGTGATGTAGGGGTTGTCCTGACCATCAACCACCTGCTGTTGCAATGCTGTAAAGGTTTCAGTCCATGCCAATGGTGTGGGGTTCAGGCCCCATGCGTTATAGGTGGCAATCATGATCTCGTTACGTGGTACGCGAATCACTAAGCCTTTTAAATCATCCAAAGTTTTGACCGGACGCTTCGAGTTCGTCAGCACCCTAAAGCCCGAATACGACCAGCCAATAATGCGTACACCCGCATCACGAATGGTATTTTCAGTTAGCTCTTTACCCACCTCCCCCAAGGTTAGGGTTTTGGCGTCCTCCAAACTTTGAATCACATAGGGCAGCGTTAAGATGCCTACACTGGGCGAAAACGGGGTGACGTTGTTAATGGCCAGAATGGAAAAATCCAGCAAACCCATGGCCGCATCGTTCACGGTATCGGTTTCATCGCCTAACTGGCTGTTCGGGAACAGATCCGCCTTGGCCTCACCATTCGTCAATTCAGATAGGCTGGCAGCAAAGGCCTTACCCAGTTCGTGCTGTGTACCGCCAGCTGCATCGCCAATGGCGACTTTAAAGGTGGTTGCGCTGACGCTGGTTGCCATCAACACACTGGCCGCAAACACGGCTGTGCTTTTCACTAGGGCTTTTAATTTCATGATAAGTCTCCGTTATGTGTAATGCTTTCATTATCGATTTGGCCGACAGTAAGGCTTCGACTTACTGCTCTTCGGCTGCTTACAACACCTCGTCCTTCAAGTGATACCAACGGTATAAAAAACGCTGCCCAAAACGCCGGAATGGCGCAAACGCTTCCGACACCACACGCTCTCGCACATTGGGAAACGGCAAACGTCCTTGGAATATCGGCAGGTCCAAATCTTGGCCTTTACCGGCAATCCATTGCGCCATACGCTTGCCCGCTTGTGCGGAATACATAACACCATTGCCGCCATAACCCAGTGCGTAAAAAATTTGTTGATTCGGGTCTGGCTGCACAATACGCGGCATCATGTCATGACTCACATCCACCCACCCCCACCAGGAATAATCCAACTGAATGCCAGTTAAAGCGGGGAACTTACGAGCCAGTGCCGCTCGCAATAAATCTTCGTACTGTTGTTCAGGCGCGCTCTTGCCGGTAATGGCACTGCGGCTACCAATTTGCAGTCGGTTATCGGGCAACAAGCGATAGTAATTACGCAATACGCGAGTATCCGTTAACACCTGATGGGTATAGAACTTACACGCCTCAATCTCATCTGGCGTTAAGGGACGTGTAACGACCGAGTTCGATAAAATGGGCAGAAGACGATTTTTAAACTCTCGGTGTAAGGCATTCGAGGTATAACCCCCTGTTGCCACACCCACTGCTTTGGCTTTCACCACCCCGCCGGGTGTGCGTAAATAGTGATAGCCATTGCGTGACTCCCAACCTTGTACGGGGCTAGCGGGATGCACTTTCACCCCTAAAGCCCGTGCTTTTTTCAGGTAACCAAAGGCCAATTTACCTGCATGAATACCAATGCCTTCGGGCTCGTGCATCGCACCCTGGGCTTCATGATCGTTGACCCATTCGTTGCGTACGGTTTCCGCATCAAAGATGCGCGCGTTATAGCCAAAGGTTGTACGTAATAGCTCGGCTTCTTTTTCGAGGGCCGGCATAACCTTCTGTCGATGGGCAATGTATAAATGCCCGCCAGGCTGAGGGTCACAATCAATGTCGCTGATCAGCTCTTTGAAGTACTCCATACCGTCAACGCATTCACGGTGCATTTTCAACGCCACATCCAAACCCCAGCGTTGAATCCATTGCGAACGTTTCAAGCGTCCGGACGCGCACTGCGCTTGCCCGCCATTACGCGTACTGCAGCCCCATGCACTGCGATTCGCCTCAAGCACGGTCGCTTTAATGCCGTATTCCTGAGCCAAATGAATGGCAGTGGTTAAACCGGTAAAGCCGGAACCGATAATGGCCACATCCACTTCAATATCGTGCTGTATCGGCCCATCATCCGCTGGCGGCTCGCCTGCGGTGCCAATCCAATAGGTGGGCGCATAATCAGTACCTGCACCCGGGTTCTGTGCACATAAAGGGTCATAAGCCGGGTCATAGGCCCGCTGCGCTGGTGTGGCCTTGCTATTAGCTGATTCGGGAGCGGCTTGCTGCTGTTCGTCAACGGCGATCGTCATAGCATTAATCTCCACTGATGGCTGGGCGATTTTTACGAAAAGCGTTTTTCACACTAATTTTGTTACCGTCAAACACAAACAAATCCACCATTTGTGCTTCGTGCTTACCGCCTTGCAAATCAGTGCCTTTGAAGCGGGAGGTGGACATGGCTTTATCACCCCCTAAATCAAAAAACTCGCCATCCAACCAGCCTGCATCCGGAAAGTTCTGCCATGCTGCCTCAAAGGCTGCACGCACTTTATCGCGGCCACGATGCTCGGTACCCATCACATCGGGGCCAGCAATGGTGTAGAACACGCATTCATCTGCCATCATGCTCATGATGGTATCGATATCATGATCATTCCACGCTTGGGTATACGCTTTAAGAATCGTTAACTTCTTATCATTCATCTTGTCTTGCTCCTGATAAAACGTAACAGGACACGCTTTCAGTTCATGGGTGAAACAGCAGTGGTGGTGTTAACCTCCACTGCAACGCTAAGCAATAAACCGCTAGTGCTTAGACGTAATCCTTGTACTTGGGCAAGAAACGTACAGGCTTACGTAAGGCATCGCGACGGAACGGATCACCCAATTCGCGTGTGCACATGATTTCAATCACGCATGTTTTGCCTTCGTTCATTTGCATGTCCACAGCACGTTTTAGTGCTGCACCCACGTCTTCAAGTCGATCCACCACAATGCCTTCTGCCCCCATTGACTGAGCAATGCCCGCAAAGGATGGGCTATCGAGCTCACCGGCGACAAAGCGGCGGTTGTAGAACTCAACTTGGTTCTTCTTCTCGGCGCCCCACTGACGGTTGTGGAACACAATGGCGGTAACTGGAATGTCGTGACGCACAGCAGTTAGAATTTCCATCATGCTCATTGCCCATGCGCCATCACCGGCATAAGCAATCGCAGGGCGATCAGGTGCGGCAGTTTTGGCACCAATAATGGTGGGTAAGGCGTAACCGCAGTTCCCAAAACTCATGGGGGCAAAGAAACTACGTGGGCGCTCAAAGCGTAAGTAACTGTGGGCTACAGAGTTAATGTTGCCAATATCAGTAGACACCATTACATCGGCTGGCATGGCTTTTTCAAGTTCACGCAGAACCTGACGTGGGTGCAAGTAACGGCCGCCATTAAAGGTGGTTTCATTCTCGCTTTCAGCGATGACATCTAAACTGTAGGGGTCGTTTTCATGCGTCCAGTTATCCAGCTCAGCTTCCCACGCGGCTTTTTCTTCGGCAATTTTCTGTGCACGATCGGCCTTGGTGGCATCGCAAGCCAATTGCTCATTTTCCAGACGTTTGCTTAACTCAACGGCCACGGCTTTGGCATCACCGCAGATACCTACGGAGATTTTTTTCACCAGCCCCAGCACTTTATGGTCAGCGTCGATCTGGATAATTTTGGCGTTCTTAGGCCAGTAATCCATACCGTACTGCGGCAAGGTACCGAATGGGCCTAAACGCGAACCCAAAGCAATCACTACGTCTGCCTGAGCAATTAATTTCATGCCTGCTTTAGAACCCTGATAACCCAAGGGGCCGCACCACTGTGGGTGGCTAGCTGGGAACGAGTCATTATGCTGATAACTGTTTACAACCGGTGCGCCCAAACGCTCGGCTAAGGCAATACATTCGTCTACCGCATCGCCCATAACAACGCCACCACCCGAAATAATGACGGGGAATTTGGCGTTACGTAGCAGCTCAATTGCCTCGTTTAGCGACTGCTCACCACCGTGACCACGATCCAATACCTGTGGCTTCGGAATTTCGCACTCAATTTCACCGTAAAAATAATCACGGGGAATATTCAACTGAGTGGGGCCCATTTCCGTTTTGGCACGATCAAAACAGCGCGCGGTGTATTCCGCCATACGTGCTGGGTTCGTAACGTGACCTTGATACTTCGTGAACTCTTGGAACATGGGTAGTTGGTTGCACTCTTGGAAACCACCTAGCCCCATGGTGTTGGTACCTGCCTCTGGGGTAATCATGATCACCGGTGAATGAGACCAATACGCAGCAGCAATACCCGTTACGCAGTTACTAATACCGGGGCCATTCTGCCCAATCACCACACCGTGGCGTCCCGATACACGGGCATAGCCATCAGCCATGTGCGCGGCACCTTGCTCGTGCACAACAGGAATTAAACGGATACCGGCTGGCGCGAAAATATCCATCGCATCCATAAATGCCGAACCCATGATGCCGAAAATATCGGTTACGCCATTGGCCACCATGGTTTCCACAAAGGCTTCCGAGGGCGTCATTTTCGTTACCCCGGTCGTTACCTTGCGATTATCCGCAGTTTGGCTGCCGGACTCCCCCGTACCCACCTTACGATCTTCTGCTACTTGGCTCATTGCTTTCATTCTCCAATAGAAACCGGCATATTCCGGACCGCACCAAAATATTTTTCAAGACTAAACATCATTTTTTATGAGATTTAGCCCTGTTGAAAATCAAATTAACACAAAAACCGGTATAAGTTGTATCATTTTTAGTGATAATATATGAAAAACCCTAGTTTTAGTCTCAAAATTAGTGGTAAATACCTAGAAATTTCCACCCAAACTGACAAGTTGGAGAGCGATTTGGATAAGAATCTGAGCAAACCAGACAAAACAATCTCAATTAAAGAGACTTTTGGTTTCGAAAGCAATATGCCAGTTTGGGGTTTTGCTGAAGCGTCGGAACATGTGCCACCACTGGATCCTGCTTATAAATTTGACCCTGAAGTGACCTTGGCGCTGTTGGCAGGTTTTAGTAATAATCGCCGAGTATTAGTGCAAGGGCGTCATGGCACGGGGAAGTCTACCCACATCGAACAAGTGGCCGCACGCCTTAACTGGCCCTGTGTACGAGTGAACTTAGATGGGCACATCACGCGTTTAGATTTAGTGGGCAAAGACACGATTCGGCTTGAAGACGGCTTACAGGTCACCGCTTTTCAAGAAGGCATCATTCCATGGGCTTTGCAACGACCGGTAGCCCTGATTTTTGATGAGTACGATGCGGGCCGCCCAGACGTTATGTTTGTGATTCAACAAATTCTGGAGCAAGACGGCCGCTTCACCTTGCTTGACCAAAACCGTGTTATCAGCCCCCACCCTTATTTTCGTATTTTTGCGACCTCAAACACCATTGGTCTGGGTGACAGCACGGGTTTATACACCGGCACTCATCAGCTGAACCATGCACAAATGGATAGATGGAACATTGTCGCTAATTTGAACTATTTGAAGCCTGAGCAAGAAATTGCCATTGTCGTGAGTCGGGTGCCCGTTAAAGATACCGAAACAGGCCGCCGAGACATCGCCGCCATGGTTAGCTTAGCCAACCTTACGCGCAACGCCTTTGCAGCGGGCGATATCTCCACCCTGATGTCACCACGCACGGTCATTACGTGGGCCGAGAATTGCGCCATTTTCAAAGACAAACAACGCGCTTTCGCTGTGTCGTTCCTTAACAAATGTGATGAGTCGGAGCACGGCATTATCGCCGAGCTGTATCAGCGCTGTTTTAACGAAGAACTGCTGGGTTAAACCGCCCCACCGCACCTTGTTTGCCTTGAGGTCTACCATGCCTAATGACACCGATGTATTGCGCCAGCAACGCCAATTACGCGAGTTAAGTGCCTCGGTAACCCGTGCGTTAGCCGATGACCCCGCTGTTTATATTCGTCAGCATCATTTTTTTAAAGCCCATCGCGCCCTAAACCAATATGCGCCTCATCTGCGTCTACAGGATGATGAAAAACTGGAATTTATACGCGGGGTGGCCGACAGTCTGGCATTACGTCTGCAATACAGCGACGCTGCCTTGCATCAACAAGGCATGCCACAACAGCCAGTAGCCCGACTAATCTTCGATTGGTTAGAAAGCTTAAGGGTGGAATCCTTAGCACCTGAGCACTTACCGGGTGTACGCCGTAATTTACAGCACCGTTTTTATTATTGGTCGGCGGGCTTTCATCATGCCGGCTATACTGACACAGCCTTAGGATTACTGCTTTATACCGTCGCGCAAATGTGCTGGTCGCGCTTAACGGGCCTACCCGTTTATCCAGAAACCAAAGACTTTATCGAATCAACACGACACGCCTTAAGTGCCCAACTTGGGCACAACCTAGCCGCTTTACGTCGTCACCGGCTCAACCAACACGCCTACGCCCCCTATGCCTTAGCCATTGCCGAGCAACTGGATCAAAGTGTAGAGCACGCTTTAGCCAATCAAAAAAGCGATAAAGAAGAAGATGAACAAAGCCTAACGGCGTTCTCGTTGCTACTGGATATCGATGGCGGATTAGAAGGCGATATTCATGTCGCTCATCCCGACACCAGCCCAACCCTTGAGGCCTTAAATAATGAGTACCTCGTGTTTGATCGACAATACGACACCCAACGCTACG